>CAZCTU010000127.1:2113-5251 GCA_964501495.1 uncultured Ramlibacter sp. | reverse complement strand
ACTGGCGCAAGGTGGTGCGCAAGGACCCCGAGGGCATGCGCTCGCGCGAGAAGTACTTCTGGCAGTCGCTGATCGGCCTGATCGCCGCCGTGTACCTGGTGTTCTCCATCTCCGAGAGCTCCAACCTGAAGGTGGTGGAGCTGTTCTACACCTGGGTCAAGTCGGGCTTCGACGTGAACCTGCCGCCCAAGGCCGGCCTGCTGCTGCCGTTCTTCAAGGAGATCAGCTATCCGCTGGGCGTGTTCGGCTTCGTGATCATGACCTACCTGGTCATCGTGGGCTCGAGCAACGCCGTCAACCTCACCGACGGCCTGGACGGCCTGGCCATCATGCCGGTGGTGATGGTGGGCGCCTCGCTGGGCGTGTTTGCCTACGTGACCGGCTCGGCGGTGTACTCCAAGTACCTGTTCTTCCCCTACATCCCCGGCTCGGGCGAGCTGCTGATCTTCTGCGCCGCCATGTCGGGCGCGGGCCTGGCCTTCCTGTGGTTCAACGCCTACCCGGCGCAGGTGTTCATGGGCGACGTGGGCGCGCTGGCCCTGGGCGGCGCACTGGGCACCATCGCGGTCATCGTGCGCCAGGAAATCGTGCTGGCCATCATGGGTGGCATTTTCGTGGTCGAGGCGCTGTCGGTGATGGTGCAGGTGATGTACTTCAAGTACACCAAGAAGCGCTTTGGCGAGGGCCGCCGCATCCTCAAGATGGCCCCGCTGCACCACCACTTCGAGAAGAGCGGCTGGAAAGAGACCCAGGTCGTGGTCCGCTTCTGGATCATCACCATGCTGCTGTGCCTGGCCGGCCTGTCCACCCTGAAGCTGCGGTAAGACGATGAACGACTTCCCCGAGCAGCAACCCGACTCGCGAGAGGCCGCCGTGCCGGAAGGCGTGGCCGTGCCTGCGGAATCGCTGGCGCCCGTTTCCGCCGAAGAAGCGCAGGCCATCGCGAACGAGATGGCCGGTGAGATGGCCGAAGACGAGGCCGCCGAGCTGGCCCTCGCCGAGCTGGAGGAGGGCGCGCCCCTTCCCGTCCTCCCCGTGGCCCCCGAGGCCCCGGTGGACGAAGCCCCCGTGCCCCAGGGCCCGATCTTCGAGAACCAGTCGGTGCTGGTGCTGGGCCTGGGCGCTTCCGGCCTGGCCATGGCCCGCTGGTGCGCCCATGACGGCGCGCAGGTCACCGTGGCCGACACCCGCGCCGAGCCGCCCCAGCTGGCCGCCCTGCGCGACGAACTCCCGGCGGTGCGCTTCGTCCATGGCGACTTCACCCCCGATCTGCTCGAGGCCGGCGTGCACGGCGTCTTCGTGAGCCCGGGCCTGGCCCCGGCCCAGACCGAGCCCCTGCTGCAGGCGGCCCGCGCGCGCGGCCTGCGGGTCGGTGGCGAGCTGGCCCTCTTCGCCGAAGGCCTGGCCCGCCTGCGCGCCAGCGAAGGCTACAAGCCCGCGGTGCTGGCCGTCACCGGCACCAACGGCAAGACCACCGTCACCTCGCTCACCGGCCAGCTGGTGGAGCGCGCCGGCCGTACCGTGGCCGTGGCCGGCAACATCGGCCCGACGCTGCTCGACACCCTGGCGGCCCGTCGCGGCAACCAGTCCCTGCCGCAGGTCTGGGTGCTGGAGCTGTCCTCCTTCCAGCTGGACCCGAGCGGCGGCGCCGAGGCCTTCGAGCCCACCGCCGCCACCGTACTCAATCTCTCGCAGGACCACCTGGACTGGCACGGCGGCATGGACGCCTACGCCGCGGCCAAGGCCCGCATCTTTGGCCAGAAGGGCGTGATGGTCCTCAATCGCGAGGACGCCCGCGTCATGGCCATGCTGCCGGCGCCGGTCCGCCTCAAGGGCGGCAAGATGGACGAGCGCGCGCACATGACCTTCGGCGCTGGCATGCCCGCCCGTCCGGGCGACTTCGGCATCGAGGTCGTCGCCGGCATGGCCTGGCTGGTACGCGCCCTGGAAGCCGACGAGACCCAGAAGCGTCGCAAGGGCGAGGAAGAGGAGCTGCATATCCAGCGCCTCATGCCCGCCGACGCGCTGCGCATTCGCGGCCGCCACAACGCCACCAATGCGCTCGCGGCCCTGGCCCTGGCCACCGCCGCCGGCTGCCCGCTGGCGCCCATGCTCTATGGCCTGCGCGAGTACCGCGGCGAGCCGCACCGCGTGGAGCCGGTGGCGATGGTGAACGAGGTCGAATATTTCGACGACAGCAAGGGCACCAACGTCGGCGCCACCCAGGCCGCCCTCACCGGCCTGGGCGCCGAGCGCAAGCTGGTGGTCATTCTGGGCGGTGAGGGCAAGGGCCAGGACTTCTCGCCGCTGGCAAGCCCGGTGGCACGCCACTGCCGCGCCGCGGTCCTGATCGGGCGCGACGCACCCCTGATCCGCGAGGCCCTGGCGCCCGCGCTGCAGGCCGCCGGTGTACCGATGCTCGATGCCGGCTCGATGGACGAGGCGGTGCGCCTGGCCACCGAACGCGCCCACGCCGGCGACGCGGTGCTGATGTCGCCCGCCTGCGCCAGCTTCGACATGTTCCGTGACTACGAGCACCGCGCCGATGTGTTCCGCGCCGCGGTGGCGCAGCTGGCCGAGGACGCCGGTCAGTCGCTGGAGGGAGGCCTGTGAACCTGGCCGCCTTCGCGCCCCAGCGCCTGATCCAGTCCGCCGTCGCCACCGTCGGCGACTGGATGGCCGGCGGCCGCAAGGGCGAGGACGACATCCCGGTGCCGGTCCGCGGCAGCTACACCCCGTCCACCGGCAAGGTCAGCCTGGCCCAGTTCGACCAGACCCTGCTGTGGGTCATCCTGGGCCTGCTCGCCTTCAGCCTGGTCATGGTCTATTCGGCTTCGGTCGCCCTGCCGGACAACCCGCGCTTCGCCCGCTACAGCCACAACCATTTCCTCACCCGCCACTCCATCGCCCTGGCCCTGGGCTTCATCGGCGCGGTGCTGGCCTTCCAGGTGCCGATCGCCACCTGGGAGCGCTACGCGCCCTGGCTGTTCGTGGCCTCGCTGGTGTCCCTCATCCTCGTGCTCATTCCCGGCATCGGCGTGGTGGTCAACGGCGCGCGGCGCTGGGTGTCGCTGGGCTTCATGGGTGTTAATTGGAATTATATGGTCAATATCCCAACCAAAATTAAATTCTCCATTA
>CAZCTU010000127.1:0-2103 GCA_964501495.1 uncultured Ramlibacter sp. | reverse complement strand
GGGCGCCTTCATGGTGATCGCCATCATCGCCATGGGCATCCTGTTCCTGGGCGGCGTCAACGCCCGCATGTTCTTCCTGATCGCCGGCGTGCTGCTGGTGGCCTTCGTGCTGATGATCGCCCTGTCCGAATGGCGACGCGAGCGCATCTTCGCCTACCTGGACCCCTGGAGCGAGAAGCATGCCCTGGGCAAGGGCTACCAGCTCTCGCACGCGCTCATCGCCATCGGCCGCGGCGAGATCTTCGGCGTCGGCCTCGGTGGCAGCGTCGAGAAGCTGCACTGGCTGCCCGAGGCGCACACCGACTTCCTGCTGGCCGTCATCGGCGAGGAGTTCGGTTTCGTCGGCATCCTGCTGATGATCGCCACCTTCCTCTGGCTGGCCCGCCGGATCATGCTGATCGGCCGTCAGGCGGTGCAGATGGACCAGCTCTTTGCCGGCCTGGTGGCCCAGGGCGTGGGCATCTGGATCGGCTTCCAGGCCTTCATCAACATGGGCGTGAACCTGGGCGCGCTGCCCACCAAGGGCCTGACCCTGCCGCTCATGTCCTATGGCGGCTCGGCGCTGCTGTTCAACCTGATCGCGCTGGCCGTGGTGATGCGCATCGACTACGAGAACCGCCAGCGCGGGCGGGGAGGGCGCGCATGACCGCCACGAACCGCACCGCCCTCGTCATGGCCGGCGGCACCGGCGGCCACATCTTCCCTGGGCTGGCGGTGGCCGAGGCACTGCGCGCCCGCGGCTGGCAGGTCCACTGGCTGGGCGTTCCCGGCAGCATGGAAAGCCGCCTGGTCCCGCCGCGCGGCTTCGCCTTCGAGGAGGTGCAGTTCGGCGGCGTGCGGGGCAAGGGCCTGGTGACCCTGGCCCTGCTGCCCCTGCGCCTGCTGCGTGCCTTCTGGCAAAGCCTGCGGGTGGTGCTGCGCGTCAAGCCCTGCGTCGTCATCGGCCTCGGCGGCTACATCACCTTCCCCGGCGGGATGATGGGCGTGCTGGCCGGCAAGGCCCTGGTGCTGCACGAGCAGAACTCACGTGCCGGTATGGCCAACAAGGTGCTGGCCGGCGTGGCTGATCGTGTCTTCACCGCCTTCCCACAGGTCCTGAAAAAAGGCGAGTGGGTGGGCAACCCGCTGCGCGAAGCCTTCCTGCGCCAGCCCCAACCCGCCGAGCGCTTCGCCGGCCGCAGCGGCCCGCTGAAGCTCCTGGTGGTCGGCGGCAGCCTGGGCGCCAAGGCGCTCAATGACGCCGTGCCCCAGGCCCTGGCCCTCATTCCGGAAACCGAGCGTCCCCAGGTCACGCACCAGGGCGGGGCCTCCCAGATCGACGCCCTGCGCGCAGCCTACCAGGCCGCCGGCGTGCAGGCCGAACTCACCCCCTTCATCGAGGACACGGCCAGCGCCTTCGCGCAGGCCGACCTCGTGATCTGCCGTGCGGGCGCCAGCACCGTGACCGAACTGGCCGCCGTCGGCGCCGCCGCGGTCTACGTGCCCTTCCCGCACGCGGTGGACGACCACCAGACCACCAACGCCAAGTTCGTGGTCGACGCGGGCGGCGGCTGGCTGCTGCCCCAGAGCGAACTCACGCCCCAAGGCCTGGCGCAGCTGCTGCAGTCCCTCACCCGCGAGGAACTGCGGGCACGCGCCCAGGCCGCCAAGGCCATGGAAAAAACCGAGGCGACGCAGATCATCGTCGCCGCCTGCGAGGAACTGGCGCAGTGAAGCACGCCGTCAACCACATCCACTTCGTCGGCATCGGCGGCTCCGGCATGTCCGGCATCGCCGAAGTGCTGCGCAACCAGGGCTACGAAATCTCGGGCTCGGACCTGGCCGACTCCGCCACCCTGCGCCGCCTGCAGGCCCTGGGCATCACCACCTGCGTGGGCCATGCCGAGGCCAACATCGCCGGCGCCGACGTGGTGGTCACTTCCACCGCGGTGCAGGCCGACAACCCCGAGGTGGTGGCCGCCCGTGCGCGCAAGATCCCGGTGGTGCCGCGGGCCATGATGCTGGCCGAGCTGATGCGCCTCAAGCGCGGCATCGCGATTGCCGGCACCCACGGCAAGACCACCACCACCAGCCTGGTGGCCAGCGTGCTGGCCGAGGCCGGGC
>CAZCTU010000126.1:0-5268 GCA_964501495.1 uncultured Ramlibacter sp. | reverse complement strand
GGTGGGCATGGTCGGGCCGGGGGTGGGACAGCATGGCCGCATGCTAACGCGGCCGCCAGGAGGGCCGGTCAGCCGTATTTGTGGTCGGTTCGCTCGGGCGTGCGGAAGTCCTGCTCGGTCGGATCGCCGGGGACGGCAGGCGCCTGGCGGGTGGGACTGAATTGCAGCAAGGCCTGGTCGATGGCGGTCTTCCCCCCGATGTCGGGATGCCGCTGGAGCTCTCTCCAGGCCACGGTGAGCAGGGTCGACAGCGCCTCGCCCCGCTTGCTCGCGGCGTCCGAATCGGCGGGCAACTCGGCGGTCGCGGAACGCGGGTAGCAGGCCAGTGCCACCCGCAGCTTCTGGCAGGCCTCCTGGTACCTGGCCTGGGTGCCGTCACACACCCGAGGCTCCTGGAAGGCAAAGAGGTAGTCGATGAGACGGGCCAGCCGGACCACCTGGCGCAGGGTGATCGGCTGTCCCCGCCGCGGCATGCCGCTCGCGGACCAGGCGTCATCGACCATCCGGGGCGCTTCGGCGCAGAAGGCCCTGCCGATGTCGGTCTTGAGCGCGGCGCGTGCGACGTCCCAGGCGGCTTCCCGGTGCCGGACGCGGCTCGCGGCATCGGGAAACCAGCGGGCCTGCCTGGACTTGACGAACAGGGGACCGCGGGGGGAATGGGCGCGCACCTCCTGGTCCAGCGCCGCACGGGCGGTCCTGGCGTCGAGGAGCTGGCCCTCGAGGGGCCGGCACATGTCCCCGAGCTGGGATGAGATGCGGGCGGCGTTTGAAACGAAGAGGGGATAGGTCTGTTGCATGATGATGAGGAAAATGGCAAACGATTCGGGACACGGGAAGACAGCGGTCGGATGCTAGGCAGTCGCCTGCCGCCGCCCTGTCATGCACCTGTGACCGGGTTCGACATACACGAAAACCAAGGAGACCCATGAACTTCAAGCGCATCGGCCTGGGCCTGCTGGCCGCCGTCCTGGTCGCCGGCACCGCCGGCTGGTTCAGCCTCGACAAGGAGACGCGCGGCCTGCTGGCCACCGTGCCCACCAACCGCGACCTGCTGTTCTGGAGCGTGCCCCAGCGTGACGCGGCCTTCCGCGCGCTGGACCGCATTCCGCTGCTGGCCAAGGCGCGTGTAGTGCCCGCCGGCGGCCCCGTGCGCCCCCTGCCCGCCGGCCAGCCGCTCACCCTGTCCCTGGACCTCGACGCCTACCTCGCCAGCCAGCGCAGCGCCGGAATCGTGATCCTGCACAAGGGCCAGGTGCGCCTGGAGCGCTACGGCCTGAACTTCGACGCGCAGGGCCGCTGGACCAGTTTCTCGGTCGCCAAGTCCGTGACCTCGCTGCTGGTGGGCGCGGCGGTGAAGGACGGCTTCATCCGCAGCATGGACGACAAGGTGAGCGACTACCTGCCGCAGATGAAGGGCTCGGCCTATGACGAGGTGAGCATCCGCCAGCTGGTCACCATGACCTCGGGCGTGCGCTGGAACGAGGACTACGGCGACCCGAAGTCCGACGTGGCCCGCTTCAACAACCACCAGCCCGAGCCCGGCGTCGACGCCCTGGTGAGCTACCTGCGCCAGCTCCCGCGCGAGGCGCCGGCGGGCAGCCGCTTCCACTACAGCACCGGCGAGACCAACCTGGTCGGCCTGCTGGTGGCCACCGCCACCGGCAAGCCGCTGGCGACCTACCTCTCGGAAAAGATCTGGGTGCCGGCGGGCATGGAGCAGCAGGCCACCTGGATCCTGAACAAGACCGGCCAGGAGATCGGCGGCTGCTGCATCCAGGCCTCCACCCGCGACTACGCCCGCATCGGGCAGTTCATGCTCGAGGGCGCGCAGGTCAAGGGCCAGTCCCTCACGCCCGAGGGCTGGCTGCAGGAAGCCACCCGCCAGCAGGTGCCCACCCACCGCCCCGGCCAGGGCTACGGCTACATGTGGTGGATCTACCCCGACGCCAGCTACGCAGCGCGCGGCATCTTCGGCCAGGGCCTGTTCATCGACCCCCAGCGCCAGCTGGTGATCGCCTCCAACGGCAACTGGGCCAAGGCCGCCAGCGACCCGGAGGCGATGGCCGCGCGCGACGCCTTCTACCAGGCGGTGCAGAAGGCGATCGACGCCGAGGCCACAGGCACGGCGACTGCGGTGACTGCGGCGACTGCGCCAGCGGCCTCCGCCCCGGCTTCCGCGCGGAAACCTTGATTCAGAAGCGGTACCCCAGGCGCAGCACCCAGTCGGTGGTATTCAGTTTGAGATCGCCCCGGGTACGGGTGCCGCTGGCGCCGACGAACTCGACCTCCGTGCGGATCGGCAGGTAGGCCACCGAGCCGCTCAGGCTCCAGCGCGGGTCGAACTCCCACAGCAGGCCCGCGTTGTAGACCGGCGTCCACTTGCTGCGGGCACTGGCGTCCTCGCCCGCCAGCTGGACCACCGTGGGGTCCCCGCGGTTGATGTCCACCTCGTGGAAGCTCACGTGTGACACGCCCAGGCCCAGGTAGGGCCGCATGCGCTGGCCGACGTCGCCGAAGAACCACTTGCCCACCGCCGCCGGTGTCCAGGTGCGCAGGGTGGCCGCGCGCGGGTGGTTGGGCGCGGCGGCGAAAGGGGACGGGGTGCGCAGGTCCACTTCATGTTTCGGCGGCACGCCCAGGGTGAACTCCACCCCGAGGCGGTCGGTGAACAGGTGGAGCCAGCTCACCGAGACGGTGGCCTCACGGCTCACGTCGGCGCTGGCGCCGGCGGTGGCGGCGTTGAAGGCCGTCGCCAGCGGGCCGGTGGAGGTCAGCGTGCCCAGGCTGGCGTCGGGGTGGATGGCGGCCACGCCGACGCTCACGATGTCGTCACCGGCCTGAAGGGCCCAGGCCGGCAGGGGCGCGGCGGCGGCCAGCGCGAGCACGCAGGCGGCGGCGCGAGCGCCGCGGATCCGGTGAATGGAAAGCGGTAGGAACACGGCACCTCCCCAGGGACGGACCCTGCTGGCCGCCCGGCCCGGCGCCGCCCCGATGGCGCGCCCAGGCGGCCGGGGGCTGGCGCGATTGCCGCAGCGCCCCGGCACGAGGTGTGTCGGTCAGGTGCGCGAACCGGTGTCGGCGGCGGCAGGCGTTGCGGCCGGGCCGCGCCGTTCCTCGTGGCCGTCGGCATGGCGCGCGAAGCGGCCGGGATCGGCGCCGTGCACCGGGTCCATCGCGGGCCAGGGCCAGCCGCCGAACTGGGTGCGGCGGTAGTCGGCGAAGGCCTGGCGCACCTCGGCCTCGGTGTTCATCACGAAGGGGCCGTACTGCACCACCGGCTCGCCGATGGGGCGGCCCTGCAGCAGCAGGAATTCCGCTGGCGTGTCGCCGTCGTTGACCAGGTCGACCGCGGCGCCCGCGTCGAGCACCAGGGCCATGTGGCCCGAGGGCTGCTGGCCGGCGATGCGCACCGGGCCGCCGGCGAAGAAGTACAGGCAGCGTCGCGTCCCGCTGGCTGCGCCGGTGGCGGGCGGCAAGGTCCATTGCGCGCCCGGGTCCAGGCGCAGGGTCCAGATGGCGACGTCGGCCTCCGGCCGGCTGGCCCAGGAGTCGGGTGGCGGCGCCAGGGGTCTTGCCTCGGGGTGGCCGGGCACCGCGCCCGCCACGCACAGCAGCTCAGTCTGCGGGCCACCTTCGGAACGGAAGCGCAGGCGCGGAATGTCCTCGCCCCAGAACATGGTGAAATGCGGCTTGGCGAACTTGGACTTCGCGGGCAGGTTCAGCCAGATCTGGAACAGCTCCATCGGGTTGGGGCGTTCGGTGTCCAGCAGCGGGAACATTTCGGAATGCACCACGCCGGCGCCGGCGGTGAGCCACTGGGTGTCGCCGCCGCCGTAGCGCGCCGCCGCGCCCAGCGAGTCCGAATGGTCCACCAGGCCGCGGCGCACCACGGTCACCGTCTCGAAGCCGCGGTGGGGGTGGCCCGGAAAGCCCGGCACCTGCTCACCGTGGTACATCCGCCAACCGTCGGCATTCTGGAAATCCTGGCCGATGGCATGGCCCGAGAGCGAGGCGGCCGGACCGAAGCGGCCGTTGGCCTTCGGGTACGGGTCGTCGTGGTGGACGCAGAACAGGAAGGGGTCGAAGGTGACCCAGGGAAAGCCCAGGGGCAGCGCCTCGAGGATGGGACTCGGCATGGCAGTTCCTCGGTTGGAGGAGCGAACTTACACCATCGCGTAGGCCACGATCTCCAGCTTCATGCCCGGCACCACCAGGGCCGCGACCGCGGCGCTCGAGCGGTTCGGATAAGGCGCCTCGAAGAACTCGCGGTAGACGGCGTCGATCGCCTTCATGTCGCCCACGTCGGTCATGTAGATCAGGACCTGGGTCACGTCGGCCATCGTGCCGCCGGCGGCCTCGACCGCGCGGCGCAGGTTGGCGAAGGTCAGGCGCGCCTGGTCCTCGATCGGGCCGGTGTCGATGCGGCCGTCCGGCAGCACCGGGCCATGGGCGGTGAACAGCATTTGCCCCTGGCCCTTGACCGCCCAGGAAAAGGGCTGCGCCAGCGGGGGCAGTCCGCAATCGACCACTTGCTTCATCGTTCGTCCTTCTCGTCGGCTCAGAGTTCGGTGCGCAGCCGCCAGATCTCGGGGAACAGCACCACGTCCAGCATCTTGCGCAGGTAGCTCACGCCGCCGGTGCCGCCGGTGCCGCGCTTGAAGCCGATGACCCGCTGCACGGTGGTGAGGTGGCGGAAGCGCCAGAGGCGGAAGGCATCCTCCAGGTCGGCGAGTTCCTCGGCCAGCTGGTACAGGTCCCAGTGGCGCTCGGTGTCGCGGTAGACGGTGAGCCAGGCCTGCTGCACGCCGTCGCTCGCCTCGTAGGGCTGGGTCCAGTCACGCTCGGTGCGGTCGGCCGGCACCGCGATTCCGCGGCGCGCCAGCAGGCGCAGGGCCTCGTCATAGAGCGAGGGCGCCTCGTAGGCCGCCTGCACCTGCGCCAGCAGGTCGGGCCGGTGGGCGTGGGGCTGCAGCATCGCGCCGTTCTTGTTGCCCATGGCGAATTCGATGCAGCGGTACTGGTGGCTCTGGAAGCCGCTGGAGCGACCCAGGTAGGGGCGCACCGCGCTGTACTCGGGCGGGGTCATGGTGGCCAGCACGTCCCAGGCGTGCACCAGCTGCTCCATGATCCGGCTCACGCGGGCCAGCATCTTGAACGCGTGGGACAGCTCGTCGCGCGCGACACAGGCAATGGCCGCATTCAGTTCGTGCAGCATCAGCTTCATCCACAGCTCGCTGGTCTGGTGCTGCACGATGAACAGCATCTCGT
>CAZCTU010000125.1:0-5280 GCA_964501495.1 uncultured Ramlibacter sp. | reverse complement strand
GAGCCCCTTCGCCCTGGTGCAGGAAATCCGCGAGTGGTTCGACGGCCCGATCGCGCTCTCGGGCTCCATCGCCACCGGCGGCGCGGTGCTGGCGGCCCAGGCCATGGGGGCGGACTTCGCCTACATCGGCTCGGCCTTCATCGCCACCCACGAAGCCCGCGCCACCGAGGCCTACAAGCAGGCCATCGTCGACTGCAACAGCGACGACATCGTCTACTCCAACCTCTTCACCGGGGTGCACGGCAACTACCTCAAGCCCTCCATCGTGGCCGCCGGCATGGACCCGGACCATCTGCCCGAGGCCGACCCGAGCAAGATGAACTTCGGCGGCGACGCCAAGAAGGCCTGGAAGGACATCTGGGGCAGCGGCCAGGGCATCGGCGCGGTGAAGTCGGTCACGTCGACCGCCGAACTGGTGGGGCGCCTGCGCCGCGAGTACGAAGAGGCGCGTGCGCGCATCTGCGGCAACTGCTGCTGATCACCCGATTGCAGCCAGGAGGCCCGCCACGAGCGGGCTTTTTTTGCCTCTCAGACCGGCCGGTTCCGTGCCAGTGGCGGGTTCGCGGCGAAGTAGCGCAGGATGCCGCGCAGGAGCGCGTCGGCCAGCTGGTCCTGGTACTCGGGGCTCTTGAGGCGCTGCTCCTCCTCCGGGTTGGAGATGAAGGCCGTTTCGACCAGCACCGAGGGAATGTCGGGGGCCTTGAGCACCGCGAAGCCCGCCTGTTCGACCCGGGGCTTGTGCAGCCGGCCGACCTGGCCAATCTCGCCTAGCATCGCGCCGCCCAGGCGCAGGCTGTCCTTGATCTGGGCGGTGGTGCTCAGGTCCAGCAGCACGCGCGCCACGCCCGGGTCCTGGGCCTTGACGTTGACCCCGCCGATCAGGTCGGCCTTGTTTTCCTTGTCGGCCATCCAGCGCGCGGCGCTGCTGGAGGCGCCGCCCTCGCTCAGCGCGAACACGCTGGCGCCGCGGGCGGTGGGGGTGAAGAAGGCGTCGGCGTGGATGCTCACGAACAGGTCCGCCTGCACACGCCGCGCCTTGTTCACCCGCTGGTGCAGGGGCACGAAGAAGTCGGCGTCGCGCGTGAGGAAGGCGCGCAGCGGGCTGCCACCCACGCTGGCGGCGTTGAGCCGCTGCTGCAGGCGCTGGGCCACCTGCAGCACCACGTCCTTCTCACGCGTGCCGCCGGGGCCGATGGCGCCGGGGTCCTCGCCGCCATGGCCGGGGTCCAGCGCGACGACGATGAGGCGGTCGGTGCGGGACGGGTTGGCCGGGACCACGCCGGTCGTCGCCGGGGCACCCGGGGGCTGGGTGGGAAGGGGCAGGCCGGCCGCCTCGCCCGGTCCCGTGCCCGGGAGGGCTTGCGAGCGCTTGGCGATCAATTCGCCCAGCGGGTCGGCAGGGGTGAGCAGGGGCTGCACGGGCGTCACCGGGCCGGCCACCGGCCCGCGCTCGCGGGTGCGCTCGGCGATCAACGCCTCGAGCGGGTCGACCGCGCGGGCAGGGTAGAAGTCCAGCACCAGCCGGTGCTTGTAGCTTTCCACCGGCGCGAGGTTGAACACCTGGGGCAGGGCGGCCTGCTTGAGGTCGATGACCAGGCGCACCGTGCCGGGCAGGTACTGGCCCACCCGGATGCCGGCGATGTTGGGGTCGTCCGCGCGCACCTTGGCGACCAGCTCGCGCAGCTGCGGGGAGAGGTCCAGGCCCTCGATGTCCACCGCCAGCCGGGGCGGCTGGGTCACCTGGGTCTGGCGGGTCACCAGGGGCACGTCGGACTCGATGGTGACCCGGGTGTAGTCGGGCGCGGGCCAGATGCGCACCGAGACGATGCCCGCGCCGCGGGCGATTTGCTGCGCCCCGAGCAGGAGCACCAACGCGCCGGCCTGGAGCAGGTCGCGCCGGTGCAGGCCTTCGGCGGGGCCGTGGCCGGGTGCGAGAGCCCGGACGCCGGCCGCCGCGGGCCCGGGGCCTGGGAGCTTGCGCCCGCCGCGCCTCATTCCGCCTCCAGCAGGCGGGCGCCGCGCGCGGTGCCGGCGGTGGCGGTCACCTCGCGGACGTCGTCCTCCCGCGCCACGAGGTCCAGGACGAGGTCGGGCACCGGCAGCAGGCCGGCGGCCTTGTCCGGCCACTCGGCCAGCTTCAGCCCGGGCCGCGCGAAGACGTCGCGAAAGCCGGCGTCCTCCCACTCGCGCGGGTCGTTGAATCGGTAGAAGTCGAAGTGCGAGACCGCAAGCGGCGCGCCGGAGGCGGGCCACCGGCCCTCGTGCGGCTCGACCACCGCATAGGTGGGCGACTTGATCCGGCCCTGCACGCCCAGGGCGCGCAGCAGGTGGCGCACGAAGGTGGTCTTGCCCGCGCCGAGGTCGCCGCGCAGCTCGAGGAAGGCGTCCTGGATGTCGGGCCGGGCGGCCAGGCGGCGGGCTAAGGCCTCGGTGTCCGCCTCGGAATGCCAGTGCAGCCGCAGGGGCGCGGGAAGCCCGGGGGCAGGTGGGCTTCCTACAATCGGCGGGTGGTGTCCGGCAGCAGTCACGGCGAGTTCGACGGTTCTTCCCTGGTTGCGGAAATCGGGCGCTGGGCCCATGAGCTTGGATTCTCCCAAATTGGCGTGGCCGGCATCGACCTTTCGTCCGCCGAGCAGGGGCTTCTGGCCTGGCTGGCCCGGGGCTTCCACGGCGAGATGGGCTACATGGCCGCCCATGGCCTCAAGCGCGCCCGCCCAGCCGAACTGGTGCCGGGCACGGTGAGCGTGCTCACCGCCCGCATGGACTACCTGCCCCGGGACATCTCCGCCCCGCCCGCCGCACCCCCAGCCGAGGGGGCACGTGCCCCCGCCGCGTCTGCCATGCCCGAGGGCTGGCAAGCCCTCGAGTGGCAGCGGCTGCAGCGTCCGGACGAGGGCATCGTCTCGCTCTACGCCCGCGGCCGGGACTATCACAAGGTGCTGCGCGCCCGCCTGCAAAAGCTCGCCGACCGCATCGCCGGACGGGTGGGCCCGCTGGGGCACCGGGTGTTCACCGACTCCGCGCCGGTGATGGAGGCGGAGCTGGCCGTCCGCAGCGGCCTGGGCTGGCGGGGCAAGCACACCCTGGTGCTGCATCGCGAGGCCGGCTCGATGTTCTTCCTGGGCGAGATCTTCCTGGACCTGCCGCTGCCTGCGACGCCGGCGGTGGAGGCCCATTGCGGCAGCTGCAGCGCCTGCATGGACCTGTGCCCTACCCGCGCCATCGTCGGCCCTGGCCTGCTGGACGCGCGGCGCTGCATCTCGTACCTCACCATCGAACACCCGGGGCCCATTCCCGAGGACCTGCGGCCGGCGCTGGGCAACCGCATCTACGGCTGCGACGACTGCCAGCTCGCCTGCCCCTGGAACAAGTTCGCCCGCCGCAGCCCGCTGCCGGACTTCGACCCGCGCGAGGGGATGGCCGGCAGCAGCCTCGCATCCCTGCTTGCCTGGGATGAGGCGGAGTTCCTGCGCCGCACCGAGGGCAGCCCCATCCGCCGCATCGGGCACGAGCGCTGGCTGCGCAATGTGGCGGTGGCGGCGGGCAATGCCTTGCGGCAGGCGAAGGCAGAGGGTGCCGGGGAGGGGGCCGGAAAGGGCGAGGCGCGCGCTGCCTTGCGTGGCGCCCTGCAGGCCCGCGCCACGCATCCGAGCGGGCTGGTGCGTGAACATGTGGCCTGGGCCCTGGCCCAGGGCGATTGAGGGAGGTGGCGGCACGGGCCGCCTGGTGCCGCGTGCCCGCGGTCAGCGCAGGGGCAGCAGCAGCCCCAGGGCGAAGGTCAGGCTGACCGCGCCGAGCGCATTGGACAGCGTCACCAGGGCGCCCACCAGCGGGCCGTTGTAGCCCATCTTGCTGGCCAGCACATAGCTGCTGGGGGCGGTGGGCATGGCCGAGAAGGCCAGCAGCACCGTGGTCTGGAGCAGATCCAGGCTGAACGCCCGCGCGATGCCGAAGGCCGCCAGCGGCATCCACAGGTGCTTGATCGACAGCACCGCCACCGCCAGCGACTTGGCCCGGCCCAGGGCAGAGAACTGCATGCCCGCGCCGGCGGCCATCAGGCCCATGGCGATGCCGGCCTGGCTGATGCGGCTCACCGCCGGGTCGACCCAGGCCGGGATGGAAAAGCCGGCCAGGTTGGCCAGGAGCCCGGACACGGTGGCGATGATGAGCGGATTGCGCAGGAGCGCCGCGCCGAAATGCGCGTCGGAGTGGCGCGCCATGGGCCAGACCGCAGCCACGTTGAACACAGGAACGCAGAACCCGATCAGGACCGCCACCAGGGCAACGCCCGGCCCGCCCGCCATGCGGTCGACGATGGCCAGGGTGATGTAGCTGTTGAACCGGAAGGCGATCTGGGCGCTGGCCGCGTGCTCGCGCAGGTCCACATGCCGTCGCAGCCAGGGCAGGCGGGGGATGGCATAGGCCATGGCCACGCCGGCCGCGGCCAGCGCGAGTCCGCCGGCGATCATGGCGCCGGTAGCCCCCAGGTCCAGCGGCTTGCGCACGATGGCCTGGAACAGCAGCACCGGAAAGAGGAAGTAGTAGACCAGCCCGTCGACCTGCTGCCAGACGTTGCGTCCGAGCGCGGTATACCGACACACCAGCCAGCCAATGACGATGAGGGAGAAATCGGGGAACAGCAGCTCGAAGAAATTCACGCGTCGAGGATACCAAGCGGCCGCAGGGGGCCTTCCCCGGTGACCCCGGCCCCTCCGCCCCGGCCCCTTCGCCCCGGGCCGGACCCCCGGGCCAATCCCGAGTCTGGCCGACCAAGTCGCGGCTAAAGTCGGGGCCACCGGGTCGGGGCTAACATTAGCCACCCCCTCTCAACTTCCCCCATTCCAAAGAGGAACGCCATGCAACGACGCCACTGGTTCGCCCTGACCCTGTCCATTTCGGCCACTGCCCTCCTGGCAGCCGCCGGACCTGCGATGGCCCAGGCCTATCCGAACAAACCGGTCCGACTGGTCGTGCCCTTCGCCCCGGGCGGCACCACCGACATCGTTGCCCGCGTCATCTCCGACCCCCTGGGCAAGGCCCTGGGCCAGAGCGTCGTGGTGGAAAACCGTGCCGGTGGCGGCGGCGTGGTGGGCGCCGCCGAGACGGTCCGCTCGGCCCCGGACGGCTACGCGCTGGGCATGGCCACCGTGTCGACCACGGCTGCCAACCCGGCGATCAACCCCAAGACGCCCTACAACCCGCTCACCGACTTCACGCCCATCGTGAACATCGCGGCCACGCCCAACGTGATCGCGGTGCACCCCAGCTTCCCGGCCAAGG
>CAZCTU010000124.1:0-5309 GCA_964501495.1 uncultured Ramlibacter sp. | reverse complement strand
ACGGTGCTGGCGTTGGCCAGGTTGGAGGCGGTGGCGTTCAGGCGCGTGAGCTGCGCGTTGATCGCGGAGCCGGCGACGCCGATGATGTTGTCGAAGGAAGCCATCTGCTTTCTTTCCCTTACTCGCCGCGCAGCGCCTTGCGTACGCCGCTGATGCGGTTCTCCAGGAAGCTCAGCGTGGTCTGGTACTGGGCCGCGGCCTTGCCGTACTGCGCCTGTTCCACGCTGATTTCCACCGTGTTGCCGTCGACCGCGGTGTTGAAGGGCACGCGAAACAGGGTGCCGTCCGGGTTGGCGGTCTCGCCCAGCTCGTAGTGGCCGCCCTTGGTGGCGGACATGGCAGCGGGCTGGGTGTTGGCCTCGGCCAGCACCGCGCGGAAGTCGATGTCGCGCGCCTTGAAGTTGGGCGTGTCGGCGTTGGCGATGTTCTGCGCGAGCAGCTCCAGCCGCTTCGTGCGGACCGCAAGGGCCTGCCCGTGGACGCCCAGGGCTCCATCCAGCAATTTCATGCGCGCTCCTTCATTTCGGTGGCGGGTTACATCACACGCCGGATTCCCGACACGAAGGCCTCAAGGAATCCAGCTCTCGTCCGATTTGTGCAAGAGCCGTGCCACGCGCCGGGCGGAAGGGATCAGGGCGTTTCCAGGGTGTTGGCGGCAACGATTTGCCGCGCAGGCGGCCAGTTGCTGCCACCGGCGGACGGCGCGTTCGCGGCGCCTGTGCTGGCGGCGCCGCCGAGGGCGCGGTCGGTGACGGCGGAGATCTGCTGCGAGATCTGGCTGGCGGCGGCCGGCAGCCGCTCCTGCGCATAGCGCAGCAGGCCCTGGGTGATGGAGCGGCGGGTGATGGCCGCGCCCTGCTGCCCGCCCTCGTAGAGGACACGGGCCTGCGTGCCCGCAATCGGCAGCGGCGCGTCGGCGGCGCGCAGGGAACGCGCCGCGGGGGTGAGCACCGACAGGTACAGGTCGTCCAGGCTCATCACCCGGGTGCCGCTGCGCGGCATGCCCACGTCCTGGAAGTAGCGGTCCACCAGATCCAGCTGCTGCACCACGCTCATCTTGCCGATGTCCTGGACGTTGTTCGCGAAACCCACGCTGGCGGCGCCGCGGCCGGGGCCGCCGCAGAACTGGATGATCCCGTGGCAGCGGCCGTTGGTGGCCGAGGGGTTCATGCCGTCGCTCTCGATCAGCACCACGCGGGCGAAGTCGTCGGGGTCGAAGCCGTACTCGCGGGCCATCCGGCCCACCTTCTCGCGCACCTGGTCCACGTCGGCGGCAGGGATGAAGCCGCGCTCGACGGCGCGCGAGAGCGTGCGCTCGAAGACCGGGTCGGCCGCCTGTCGGCTGGCCAGCACCTGGGACGCGGTGGGCGTTGCCAGGCGTGGCGAGGTGACGCTGGCGGCCGGGTTGCCGGCTGGCGGGGGCGCCATGGCGGCGGCGAGGTTCTCGCCCTCCCCCAGCTCGTTGGCCGCGGGCAGCGAGTCCATGCGCACCATCTGGCCCGGCATGATGCGGGCGGCGTCGGCGATGCCGTTGCCCCGTGCGAGCTTGAGCGCCATGCGGAAGGCCTGGCGCTCGTCGACGGCCACGCCCTGGTTCTTGTAGTGGGCCTTGACCAGGCCCACCAGCGTGTCGCCACGGCGCACGGTGACCGTGGCCGGGGCATTGGCAGGCGTTGACGAAAAAGGCGAGGGCATGTCCATGGCGGCAGGCTCCTTGAAACGGTGGTGGGGCCGGCCTGGACGCGGTTGGCGCGGTCCTGGGCTGGCCTTGTTCTTGCAATTTCCGGGTATCTCGACGGGGTGCGTCGGAAAACCCACACCCCACAGGAGTTGCAAATGCCGTGCCTTGACCCTTCACTGCCGACCGACACCCCGTCCGCCCTGCGGCCGGCCCCCTGGCGTGGCCACGGTGTGGCCCGCCTGGCCGCCGCAGGCTGCCTGGCGGCTTTCCTTCCCATACTGAATACAGTGGCCGTCGCGGCCACACCGGTCGTCCCGGGGGCCGCCGCCCTGGCCCCGGCCGAACCGGACCTGATGGTCCGCGCCCGGGCCTGGCTGGCCCAGGCCCACCAGGTCAGTCCCGCATCCGTCACCGTGCAGCCGCTCGACGCCCGGCTCCAGGCCGGCGCCTGCGCCAGCGGCTGGGCCTTCGACCGGCCCTTCCCCCAGAACGAGGGCGTGCTGCGCGCCCGCTGCCCCGACACCCAGTGGCAGCTGTTCCTCAGCGTGACCCTGCCCCGGGCGGCCTCTCCCGCGCCGGCGTTGCAGGCCGCTGGGCGGCTGGCCGCCCCGGCGCCCCAGCCCCCGGCTCAATCCCAGGTCCAGACCCCATCCCCAGTCCAGGCCATGAACTACGCGGCCACCCCGCCCGCCCCGGCGCCCGTGGCCCAGGCCCAGTCGGCGGCCACCCCGCTGGTCGTGCGCCGCGGCCACACCGTGGTCACCACCTGGAGCCCCGCGCCCGGCCTGGCGATCTCGGCCCGGCTCGAGTCCCTGGACGATGGCCGGGTCGGCGACACCATCCGGGTCCGCAACCGGGACACCGGCCGCATCCTGGGCGCCCTGGTCAGCGGCCAGGGCCAGGCGGTCGGACAATGATTTCGGGCCTCTTCAAAAAAGTTGCGGATGCCCCCTCAAGTTTCCCCAGCCCATGTCGACTCCACTGACAAGCCGTGCCCGGTGTGCACCCCGGGCAGGAAAGGTAGAACTTCATGACTAACTCGATTTCACCCTGGGACGCCTCCAACGCCGCCGCTGACGCGATGGAGCGCAAGCGCTCGGCCGACCGCCTGGCCCGCAGCCTGAAGTCGCTCGACGCCGGCAGCGCCGAAGCCCCGGCCAAGCCGGCGGTGGCCGCCCCGGCCGCGGACCAGCTGCAACTGAGCGAGGTCGCCCTGCAGGCCACCCGCGAGCCGGAGTTCGACCGCACCAAGTTCGAGGCGATCAAGCAGGCCGTGGCCAAGGGCGAGTACGTCGTCGACCACCGCAAGGCGGCCGAGGCCTTCCTCAATCTCGAGCAGATGATCAAGGACTAAGAGGCTGTGAACGGACCCGTCATGCCCGCTCATCCCGCCCCAAGCCACCCACTCTGCGTTGCAAATGCTCGCCGTAGCACGAGCTACGGCTCCGCTTTGCGCCTTGATTGGGCGGCTTGAGACGGTCTGCTCGGACACGCCGGATCCGCTCACAGCCTCTTTTGCCCCTTCTATGCAGGCTCTCCTGAAACCCGTCTCCGAAAAGACCGTGGCTACCGGCCCTGACCTCGAGGGCGCCCGCACCCAGGTCGAGGCGCTGGACGCGCTGTTGCAGGACGAATTCGACGCCCTGCGCCAGCAGAAGTTCGACCAGCTCGAGGAAATGCAAAACGCCAAGGTCGCCCTGCTCCAGTCCCTGCAGGTGACGGCCGACCAGGTCGCCGCCCTGCCCCGGCGCCCCGCCGAATGGGACGCCATCACCGACGCCCTCACCGCCAGCCGCGAGGCCTTCCGCCGCAACGAGCGTCTGGTCACCCGCCAGGCCGAGGTGGTGCGCAACGCCCTGCGCGCGCTGCAGGCGGCCGACCCGGCCGCCTCCGTCGACCTCTACGACCGCCTCGGCCAGATGAGCCGGCGCGGCGGCCGTCGCCTCTACAGCGAAGCCTGAGACAGTCCTCGAAGCCTGAGACAGTCCTCGAAGCCTGAGACCGCTTCAACGCCAGGTCGGCGGCGATGCCGGCCGCTGCGGCCGCCATCCGGCACGCTTCTCGTCCCCGGGCTCCATCCCCTTGAGCCAGTACACCCAGGACAGCACCACGGCCACCGCGGTATAGGCCTCGGTCGGGATCTCCTGGTCCACATCCACCCGCGACAGCAGGGACAGCAGCGCCGGGTCCTGGGTCACGTGCACGCCCTGGCGCTGCGCCTCCTCGATGATCCGCTCGGCCGCCTCGCCGTGGCCGCGGGCAGTCACCACCGGGGTGGCCCGCTCGCCATAGGCCAGGGCCACCGCCTCGCGCCAGGGATGGGAGCCGCGCCGCATCGTCATGCCTGCAAGTCCACCAGGCGCCCCGCACCCAGGCCCGGGCCCAGCGGCGCGTCGGCCTCCAGGGCCGGCCGGCTGCCGTGGATCACCTGCAGCCCCGTCATGCGCAGGCCGGCCTGGCCCAGCCAGCTGGCGAGGCTGGACGATCCGGTGCGCGCGCGCGCCGCGAGCTCCGCCTGCTCGGCCCACATGACCAGGTCCACGTCCACGCCCTCGCTGATGCGGGTGCGCATCCAGACCTTGCCGAAGCGGTTGCTGTCCGTGTGCAGTTCGACCACCCAGGGCGCGCGACGCCCGTCGGGGGCCACCTCGCGGGCGTGGGACCAGCGCACCTCCACCGGCTCCGAATCGGCGAAGGGCAGCAGCATGGAGAACATGGCCTCGCGGCCGTCGACGCGCTCCAGGGCCGCCCGCAGCTGGCGCGACTCCAGGTCGTCGATCGCCTCGCGCAACAGGGACGGAGTCGCTGCCGCATGCGCCGACGAATGCGCCGAAGATTGCACCGCCACCGGCGTCGGCGGGACGGCTTCGAGGAGGCCCCGCAGCAGGGACTTGAGGTCGTCCCCCGCCGCCTCGCCGCGAACGAGCGCACCCTCCGGCCCGCCGGCCGATTGCCGCACCAGCCGGCGCAGGCCTTCCCCAGTGAGCGCGCCCATCTGCGGCCAGGCGCCCACTGCGCGCGCGAGCTGCGCCCCCAGCTCGGTCCCGGCGGCCGATTGCAGGAGGGCCTGCAGGGCGCCGGGCTGCAGCAGGGCCTGCAGGGCCGCGGAGGACGGCGGCCGCAGCGCCAGCTGCTCCAGGCGAGACGCCGTGCCGCCCGGCGCACCGGCGGCGGCCAGGGCCTCGGCCCCCTGCCCGTTCGGGTCCGACGGCGGGCTGGCCAGGGGGCTCAGGGTGGCGCGGCCGCGGGCGTCGACGCTCACCTGCCACCACGGTCGCTCGCCGGCGGCCAGGCGCAGCTGCGGCGGGACCGGAATGGCCTGGCCATTCAGCAGGAGCATCACCTGCCCGTCACGCACCTCCACCGTCGGCCGCACGACCTGGCCATCGCGCAGGCCCAGGGACTGCACCAGGGGCGTGTCCAGGACGGGCAGGCGGCCCTCCAGGTGGATCACCGGCACGCGGCCGGTGAACTGGACGGAATCAGCGCCCGGGATGACCACGGAAGGCTCGCTGGCGGGGAGGACCTAGCCGGGGAAGCGCACCCAGCCGCGGTGGTCGGGCCGAGGCGGGGGCGGCGGGGGCGCAGCGGCCGAGGAGGCCGGGCGGGCGGGCACGGCGGCCGGCCC
>CAZCTU010000123.1:0-5341 GCA_964501495.1 uncultured Ramlibacter sp. | reverse complement strand
GGCGAGGTGGTGGAGGAGAAGATCTCCCTGTCCGAGCGCTTCGGCCTCTGGGTCAGCTTCTATCCCTTCAGCCAGGACGAGTACCTGGCCATCGTCGACCAGTGGCTGAAGTCCTTCGGCATCGGCGCGGCCGCCTGCGAGGCGGCGCACCCCGAGGCCCTGGTCTGGGCGCTGGAGCGCGGCTCGCGCTCGGGCCGGGTGGCCTACCAGTTCGCCCGCGACTTCGCCGGCCGGCGATGAGCGATCGGTCCGTGACCGGCGTTTGATCGACCCGCACAAGACCCGTGAGCGATCCCCGCATCCTGGTGGCCGACGGCGACCGCCCGCGCGAGGGCGGCCCGGACCGGCCCGAGGTACAGGTGGCCGTGGGCGTGCTGGTGCGCCCCGACGGCCGCTTCCTCCTCACCTCCCGCCCGCCCGGCAAGGTCTACGCGGGCTACTGGGAATTTCCCGGCGGCAAGCTCGAAGCCGGCGAGACGGTCGAAGCCGCCCTGCGCCGGGAGCTGATCGAGGAGATCGGTCTCACCATCGGCGCGGTGCATCCGTGGAAGGTGGAACGGGTCGACTACCCGCACGCGCTCGTGTGCCTGCATTTCTGCAAGGTCTACGAGTGGAGCGGCGAACTCCAGATGCACGAAGGCCAGACCTTCGCGTGGGAGTCGCTGCCGGTGCAGTCCAGGCCGGTGCTCCCCGGCACGGTGCCGGTGCTGGCCTGGTTCGCGCAGGAGCGGGGCTTCGCCGGCGCGACGCACGCCTCGGCCGCCTGAGGGCCGTCCGCAGGTCCCGCCCGCAGGCACGTCACTGCAGCCAGGTCACTGGGGCCGCTTCAATGCAGCCGCGTCATTGCAGCCGCGGGTCGCCGAAAGGCTGGTCGTCCGGCGGCGTCTCGGCTTCCATGCGGAAGCTCTCGCTGGCCCAGGCGCCCAGGTCGATGCCCTTGCAGCGATCGCTGCAGAAGGGGCGGTAGGGGTTGCTCGGGCCGTAGACGCTGTCGCCGCCGCATTGCGGGCAGCGGACGGTGCGGGCCTGGGCCTTGGTCGCCTGGTCGTGGGTCTTCTGGGTCATGGCGCTGGTCCTGGCCTGTTGTTCGCAGGCGAAGGGGCGTACGGGATAGGTCAGGCGCAGAGCGCCAGCTCGAAGCTCACGTCGTCGGTGCTGGCCTGCAGGCGCTCGGCGGGTTCGTGCTTCATGAGGCGCACCGACACCATGAGCCGGTTGCCGCTGATCTCGGGCACCAGGTTCAGGGCGGGGTCGATGCGCAGGCGCAGCAGCTGGAAGCTCTTGCCCTGGGGCAGGCTTTGCTGCAGCTGGCCGGCGGTGGCCATCACCTTCTGCGGCGCGCCGGAGTCACGCAGCAATTTGAGCAGCAGGCGCACCGGTGCGACCATGGGGGACAGGGTCTCGGCCCAGCGGCGCAGGTCGTCCTGGCGGCGGGCCGGGTCCAGCTGCTGCCAGGCGTGGTAGCCGGGCAGGTCGAATTCGCAGGTGCCGCCGGGAATGCCGATGCGGCTTCGCACGCCCATGAGCCACTCGTTGTCGGCCAGCGCCTGGCCAGGCTTGCCGGTCTGGTCCTGCAGGGTGGTGTAGCAGGCATCGAGCTGGCCGATCACCTCCTCGAGCGCGGTCTCGGAGATGGCAGGGTTGCCGCGGTAGGCCGCCAGGGTGGTCTTCTGGCGGTCCAGGTCCTTGAGGACCTCGGACTTGAGGTCGGAGCGGCCGGCGACCTCCATGATCTCGAACAGGGTGGCCAGCGCGAAGTGGTGGTCCACCGGGTGATCACGCGAGACCAGCAGCGACAGGCGCCGGAACAGGTGCTCCAGCCGCAGGTAGGTGCGGACGCGCTCGTTGAACGGGTACTCGTAGAGGATCACGGCTGTTCGGTGGCTAGACCCCGGGGATCATAGCCCGAAGCCGGCGGCCACCTGCCGCACCTCGGCCTCCAGCTGCGCCAGGCTCAAACCTTGGTTAAAGATCACCGCGTCGGCCGCCGCCAGGCGGGCGGCCCGCGGGGCCTGGGCGGCGAGGATGGCGCGCACCTGCGCCTCGGCCAGGCGGCTGCGGGCCATGACCCGCTGCACCTGGGTCTCGGGCAGGCAGTCCACCACCAGCACCCGGTCCAGGGCCTGGCGCCAGCGGCCGCCCTCGACGAGGAGGGGAATGTCGATCACCAGGCAGCGGCGGCCCTCGGCCTGGGCCTTCTCGCCCTCGGCCCGGATGGCCGCCCCCACCAGCGGGTGGATGATGGCCTCGAGCTGCTGGCGCGCCGCCGGCCGGGCGAACACCTCGGCGCGCATGCGCTCCCGGTCCATGGCGCCATCGGGGCCGACGAAGCTAGGGCCGAATTCGCGGGCGATGGCCGGCATGGCGGCGCCCCCGGACGCCGTCGTGGCGCGCGAGATCGCGTCGGCATCGATGGTCGCCGCGCCCAATGACGCCAAAGTGGCCAGCACCGTGCTCTTGCCGCTGCCGATGCCGCCGGTGAGTCCGATGCGCCACATGCCGGGTCCCCGTCCTTGTTCCTGGTTCACAGGCCCGATTGTTGCAGGCCCGGCGCCACGGGGCGGTCTTCACAGCCCCAGCAGCCGCGCCAGCCGCTCGGGGCCGCCGGCCATGGCCACGAAGCCGGCCACCGCCAGCCAGGGGCCGAACTGCACGTACTGGCCCTCGACCAGGCCGATGGTGACCTTCATCAGCCCGCCGGCCACCGCGCCCAGGACCGAAGAGATCAGGACCAGGGGGATCAGGGCCGGCCAGCCGAACCAGGCGCCCAGGGCCGCCAGCAGCTTGAAGTCGCCGTGGCCCATGCCCTCCCTGCCGGTGAAGAGGCGAAAGGCCTGGAACACCGTCCAGAGGAACAGGTAACCGGCCACCGCGCCCCACAGGGCGGTCGGCAGGTCGATCCCGGTCCAGCCCAGGGCGCTGGCCAGGAGGCCGGCCCAGGTCAGGGGCAGGGTCAGGTCGTCGGGCAGCAGGGTGGTGTCCCAGTCGATCAGGGCCAGCACCAGGAGCGTGGCGCCGAAGGCGGCCCAGGCCGCGCCGGCGGGAGTGAGGCCCCAGCGCCAGGCGCACAAGCCGAAGATCAGGCCGCCGGCCAGTTCGACCAGGGGGTAGCGGGCGCTGATGCGGTGGCCGCAGTCGGGGCAACGGCCCCGCAGCCACAGCCAGCCCAGAAGCGGGACGTTGTGCTGCCAGCGGATCTGGTGGCCGCAGTGCGGGCAGCGGGAACGGGGGCGCAGGAGGTCGAGGGGGGCTTGTTCGGTGCCGGCCGCTGCATCGCCAGGGGCGTCCGTCTCCAGCGGCATGCTGGACGTGCGCGGGGTCTTGGCCTCAGCTGCGCACTCTGAGGCAGCGGGGGCGTCGTGCGCCTGCTGCGCCAGGTAGTCGGCACACTCCCGGGCCCAGCGCCGCTCCAGCATCAGGGGCAGCCGGTGAATGACGACGTTGAGGAAACTGCCCACCAGCAGGCCCAGCAGCATGGCCAGGGCGATGCCCAGGGTGGGGTTGCGCAGTACTTCTTCCATGGCCTCCCGATTGTCCGTCGAGTCGCGGCCCTGTCCGGGTCGGGCTTCCTCAGACCACCTGGCCGAGGCGGAAGACCGGCAGGTACATCGCCACCACGATGCCGCCGATGAGCCCGCCCAGCACCACGATGATGATGGGCTCGAGCAGGCTGGACAGGCCCGCCACCGCATCGTCGACCTCGGCCTCGAAGAAGTCGGCGGCCTTGCCCAGCATCTGGTCCAGGGAGCCCGACTCCTCGCCGATGGCGCACATCTGCAGCACCATGGGCGGGAAGACCCGGCTGCCGGTCATGGCGCTGGTCAGGCTGGTGCCGGCCGAGACTTCCTGGCGGATGCGGTCGGTGGCCTGCGCGTAGACCGAGCTGCCCGCGGCGCCGCCCACCGACTCGAGCGCCTCCACCAGGGGCACGCCGGCGGCGAACATGGTCGAGAGGGTGCGGGTCCAGCGGGCGACCACGGTCTTGTAGATCAGGGGGCCGAAGACGGGAATCTTGAGCGCCATCCGGTCGATTGCCGCACGCAAGGCCTCGCTGCGGCGGAAGGCGCGCAGGAAGGCCCAGGCGCCGCCGATCAGCAGCGCCAGCATGGCCCACCACCAGGCAACGAAGAATTCGCTCATCGCGATGACCAGCAGCGTCGGCCCGGGGAGGTCGGCGCCGAAGCTGGAGAACACCTGCTTGAAGGAGGGGATGACGAAGATCATGATGACTGCCACCACCACCAGGGCGACCAGCAGCACCGCCACCGGGTACATGAGCGCGGAGCGCAGCTTGGACTTGATGCCCTCGATCTTCTCGAGGTAGACGGCCAGGCGCTCGAGCACCGCGTCCAGGATGCCGGCGGCCTCGCCCGCCTCGATGAGGTTGCAATACAGGGTGCTGAAATACGCCGGGAACTTGCGGAAGGCGGCCGAGAGCGAGGTGCCGGTCTCGACGTCCATGCGCACGTCATTGAGCAGGCGCGCGAGGTTGGGGTTGGGGTTGCCGCGGCCGACGATGTCGAAGGACTGCAGCAGCGGCACGCCCGCCTTCATCATGGTGGCCATCTGCCGGGTGAAGAGGGCGATGTCCTTGGGACGGATCCGCGGGCCCCGGCCGACCCGGCGCTTGCGGATGCGGACCTGGCTCAGCCCCTGCCGGCGCAGCGCCGCCTGCACCTGGTTCTCGCCGGCGGCCCGGGCCTCGCCGCGCATGATGCGGCCCTGGCGGTCGCGGCCCTCCCACTCGAACACGAACTCGTCGACCTTGCCGGTGGTGAGGGTTGCCATGGTGCGTGGAATGTGAGGTTTCAGGTGAAGAGGAAAGGGCGGGGCATGCCGGGGGCCTTACTGGTTGGTCACCGCCAGCACCTCCTCGAGCGAGGTGAGGCCGATACGGACCTTGTGAAGACCGGCCTGCCGCAGGTTGCGCACGCCCTCGGCCTCGGACTGGCGCGCGATCTCGACCGAGTTGCCGTCCCGCAGGATGATGGCCTGGATGGATTCGCTGATCGGCATCACCTGGTAGATGCCGACCCGGCCCTTGTAGCCCTCGTTGCAGGCCGAGCAGCCCACGGGCCGGTAGGGCTTCCAGCTGCCGTCGAGGTCCTCCTCGGCGAAGCCGGCGTCGACCAGGCTCTGGCGTGGCAGGTCGACCGGCTGCTTGCAGTTGGGGCACAGGCGCCGCGCGAGGCGCTGGGCCGAGATCAGGATGACGCTGGAGGCGATGTTGAAAGGCGCAATGCCCATGTTGCGCAATCGGGTCAGCGTCGATGGCGCGTCGTTGGTGTGCAGGGTGGACAGCTCCAGGTGGCCGGTCTGGGCCGCCTTGAGCGCGATGTCG
>CAZCTU010000122.1:0-5381 GCA_964501495.1 uncultured Ramlibacter sp. | reverse complement strand
GCCCTTGACCAGCACGCTGGCGGCCTGGGGCAGTTGTTGCAGCACCGCGGCGCTCAGCGTCTCGATGCCCTCGAAATGGGTGCCGCCCATGGCGCGGGCCTGCTCGCCCAGGGTGTAGAGCACCTCGATGCCGCGCGCGCGGGCGTGCTCGCCCACCTCGGCGTGGAACTGCGGCCCCTGGTCGCCCACCTCGCCCATGTCGCCCAGCACCAGCAGGCGCGGGCCCGGCAGTTCGGCGAGCACGTCGATGGCGGCGCGCACCGAGTCGGGGTTGGCGTTGTAGGTGTCGTCCACCACGGTGAGCGTGCGGCCGGCCAGCGCCAGCGAGAAGCTGCGCGAGCGGCCCTTGACCGGCTCGAAGGCGGCAAGGCCCCGGGTGATGGCCTCGGCGGGCACGCCGGCGGCCAGCGCGCAGGCCATGGCGGCCAGCGCATTCATCACGTTGTGGCGGCCGGCGATGCGCAGACTGAACTCGATCCCACCGACAGGCGTGAGCGCCAGGACCTGCCAGGCGCCGTCCTGCCAGGTGGCGGTGTCGAGCAGCACGCTGGCCGTCGGGTCGCTGCCGAAGGTGATGCAGCGCGCTCTGGCGCCGGCCGGCGCCTTCGCCACCCCCTCGCGCCAGAGCGCGGTGTAGGTGTCGCCGGCCGGAAAGACAGCGGCGCCGCCGGCGGCCAGCGAGGCGAAGACCGAGCCGTTCTCGCGCGCCACCGCCTCGACGGTGGCCATGAACTCCTGGTGCTCGCGCTGGGCGTTGTTCACCAGGGCCACGGTGGGCCGGGTGATCTGCGCCAGGTAGTCGATCTCGCCCGGGTGGTTCATGCCCAGTTCGACCACCGCGACGCGGTGCTCGCCACGCAGGCGCAGCAGGGTCTGGGGCACGCCGATGTCGTTGTTCAGGTTGCCCAGGGTCGAGAGCGCGGCCTCGCCCTGCCAGGCGCGCAGGACGGAGGCCACCATCTGGGTGACGGTGGTCTTGCCGTTGCTGCCGGTGATGGCGATGAGCGGTCCCTGGAACTTCGCGCGCCAGGCGGCGGCCAGCTGCCCGAGGGCGATTCGGGTATCGGCCACTTCCAGCCCGTGGGCGCCGGCGGGAATGCGGCCGGCATGGGCCAGCACCGCGGCGGCGCCGGCGGCCAGGGCCTCACCCAGCATGTCGTTGGCGTCGAAGCGCTCGCCACGCAGGGCGACGAACAGGTCGCCGGGCTGCAGGCTGCGGGTGTCGGTGTGCACGCGGGCGATGGGCGTGGCGCCCTCGCCCACCAGGCGGCTGCCGGGGATCCAGGCGGCGGCCTCATTCAGGGTGAAAAGAATTTGGGCCCCCACGCTCGGCACTTCGTGTCCTTCGCTGCCCCCCGAGGGGGCGCGAGCTTGCTTGAGGCGGCTCTGCGCTGCGCTCTGCGTCATGCGGCCGCTCCCATCCTCAGCGCGAGAGCGGCACGTGCCTGCTCGCGGTCATCGAAGGGATGGCGATGGCCGTCCACTTCCTGGAAGGTCTCGTGGCCCTTGCCGGCGACGAGGATCACGTCGCGGGCGTCGGCGCCCTGCACCGCCTGCGCAATGGCGCGGGCCCGGTCGGCCTCGACCTGAGCGGCGCCCTGGCGGCTGAAGCCCAGGAGGATCTGGCTGATGATGGCCGCGGCCTTCTCGCTGCGCGGGTTGTCGCTGGTGACCAGCACCTGGTCGGCGTGCTGCTCGGCCACCGCCGCCATCAGCGGGCGCTTGGTCGCGTCGCGGTCGCCGCCGCAGCCGAACACGCACCACAGCCGGCCGCCACGCTGGGCGGCGAGCGGGCGCAGCGCGCCCAGGGCCTGGGCCAGGGCGTCGGGGGTGTGGGCGTAGTCCACCGCCACCAGCGGCGCGCCGGCCTGCTGCAGGCACTCCATGCGGCCCGGCACCGGCATCAGGTCGGCGCAGGCCTCGGCCGCCTGCGCCAGGGTGAGGCCCAGCGCGCGCAGGCAGCCGACGACGGCCAGCAGGTTGGCGACGTTGTACTGGCCGATGAGGCGGGTGGCGAGGGCGACGCGCTCCGCGCCTTCGCGCAGGGTGAAGCGCAGGCCGCCCTCGGCGTAGGCAATGTCCAGAGCCTGAAGGCGCGCCTCACGCACCGGGCGCACCGCGCCCACCGATTCGCAGGCATAGGTCCACAGCGGCAGGCCGCGGGCGGCGAGGCGCTCGGCGAGCTCGGCCCCCTTCTCGTCGTCGACGTTGACCACCGCAGCCTGCAGGCCGGGCCAGTCGAACAGTTCGGCCTTGGCCGCCCAGTAGGCGTCCATGCTGCCGTGGTAGTCCAGGTGGTCCTGGGTGAAATTGGTAAAGGCGGCCACTGCGATGCGGGTGCCGTCCAGGCGCCGCTCGGCCAGGCCAATGGACGAGGCCTCGATGGCGCAGGCGCCCAGGCCTTCGTCCGCGAAGCGGCGGAACTGCGCCTGCAGCAGCACCGGGTCGGGCGTGGTGAGGCCGGTGTATTCCACCTGGCCGGGTCGGCCGGTGCCCAGGGTGCCGATCAGGCCGCAGCCTTCGCTGGCCACGCCCGCGCGGGTGACGGCCTGCGCCAGCCACCAGGCGGTGGAAGTCTTGCCGTTGGTGCCGGTGACGGCCAGCACCTGCAGGCGCTGGCTCGGTTGTTCGTAGTAGGCGTCGGCGATCGGGCCGGTGGCGGCCTTGAGGCCGGTGAAGCTCGCGATACGGTCGCTGCCGGAGGCCGCCGCCTCGCCGAAGCCGAAAGCCTCCACACCCTCGGCCTCCACCAGGCAGGCGGCGGCGCCGCGGGCCAGGGCGTCCGGCACATGCTTGCGGCCGTCGGTGGCGGCGCCGGGCCAGGCGATGAAGCCGTCGCCGGGCTGGATGCGGCGGCTGTCGCAGTGCAGCGCGCCGCCGGCCGGCAGCACGCGCGCGGCCATCCAGCGGGCGGCTTCCCGGGGGCTGTGCAGGCGGTCCATCAGATGGACTCCTCCACGCCGACCACGACCTGGGGCTTGACGTTCATGTCGGGCTGCAGGCCCATCAGGCGCAGGGTCTGCTGCACGGTGGTGCTGAAGACGGGCGCGGCCACCTCGCCGCCGTAGTACACGCCGCCGCCGGGCTCGTCGATCATCACCGCGACCACGATGCGGGGCTTTTCCACTGGCGCCAGGCCGACGAAGAAGCCGCGGTACTTGCCCTCCGCATAGCCCTTGCCCTCCTGCTTGCGCGCCGTGCCGGTCTTGCCGCCCACCGAGTAGCCCACGGTCTGCGCCTTGGGCGCGGTGCCGCCGGGACCGGCGGCCATGTGCAGCATCTGGCGCACCGCCTGGGCATGGCGCGCCTCGAGAACGCGCGCGCCGGGGACCGGCTCGGTGCTCTTGACGAGGGTGACCGGCACCAGCTCGCCGTCGCGGGCGAACACGGTGTAGGCCCGCGCCAGCTGGAACAGGCTGGTCGACACGCCGTAGCCATAGCTCATGGTGGCCTGCTCGATCGGCCGCCAGGTCTTGTAGGCGCGCAGCCGGCCGCTGACTGCGCCGGGGAAGGGCACCTGCGGACGCTGGCCGAAGCCGACGCTGCTGAAAAGCTCCCACATGTCCTGGGCCTGCAGCTTCATGGCCATCTGCACCGTGCCCACGTTGCTGGACTTCTGGATCACTTCGGCCACCGACAGCACGCCATGCGGGTGGGCGTCGGTGATGGTGGCGCCGCCGATGGTGATGCGGCCGGGCGCCGTCTGGATCGGGGTGTCGGGCCGCACGATGCCGCGCTCGAGCGCCAGGGCGGCGGTGAAGGGCTTCATCGTCGAGCCCGGCTCGAAGGTGTCGGTCAGCGCCCGGTTGCGCAGCTGCGCGCCCGAGAGGTTGACCCGCTTGGCCGGCGAGTAGCTCGGGTAGTTGGCCAGGGCCAGCACCTCGCCGCTTTGCGCGTCGAGCACCACCACGCTGCCGGCCTTGGCCTTGTGCTCGACGACGGCGTCGCGCAGCTTCTGGTAGGCGAAGAACTGCACCTTGCTGTCGATGGACAGCTGCAGGTCCTGGCCGTCCACCGGCGGCACCTGCTCGCGCACGTCCTCGACGATGCGGCCCAGGCGGTCCTTGATGACGCGGCGCGAGCCGGGGCGGCCGGACAGTTCCTTCTCGAAGGCCAGCTCCATGCCTTCCTGGCCGCGGTCTTCCACGTTGGTGAAGCCCACCACGTGCGCGGCGGCCTCGCCCTCGGGGTACTGGCGCTTGTACTCGGTGCGGGTGTAGATGCCCTTGAGGCCCAGGGCCATCACTTCGCGGGCAATGGGCTCGTCCACCTGGCGCTTGATCCAGACGAAGGTCTTGTCCTCGTCCTGCAGCTTCTTCTCGAGGTCGGCCAGCGGCATCTCGAGCAGCCTGGCCATCTGGGCCAGGCGCCCCTTGTCACGCTCCACGTCCTCAGGGATAGCCCAGATGCTGGAGGCCGGCACCGAAGTGGCCAGCAGCAGGCCGTTGCGGTCCAGGATGCGGCCGCGATTGGCCGGCAGCTCCAGGGTCCGGGCGAAGCGCACCTCACCCTGGCGCTGGAAGAAGGCGTTGCAGAACACCTGCACCCAGGCCGCGCGCGCCAGCAGGCCGAAGAAGCCCAGGGCGATCAGCACCAGCACGAAGCGGCTGCGCCAGACCGGGGTCTTGGACGCCAGCAGCGGGCTGGAGGTGTACTGGACGGCGCGGCTCATTTCTGCCCCGCCTCCGCTTGCGCCACCTTCCCGGCGGCGGGCGCCGGCGCGCCGCCCTGGGTGACGTAGACGGTGATGCCCGGCGTCGCCGGGCGCATCTGCAGCTGGTTCTTCGCGATCTGCTCCACCCGCAGCGGGGTCGCCTGGCCGCGCTTTTCGGCCATCAGGCGCTCGCGCTCGTTGTCCAGGCGGCGGGCCTCGGACTGGGACTTCTCGATCTCGGCGTAGAGGTGGCGCGAGTCGTACTGCAAGCGCACCAGGTACATGGCCGAGCCCATCACACCAGCGAGCAGCAGGATGTTGATGCGCATCATCTCAGCGCGCCCTCCCACGTGCCGACCCTTGCGCCGCCGCTTGCGGGGCGCGGTAGGCGGTGCGCCTGGCCACCCGCATGATGGCGCTGCGCGAACGCGGGTTGGCCGCGACCTCGGCCGCCGAGGGCTTGATGCGGGCCACCGCCTCGAGCTGGAGCGGCTCGCCCACCGCGAAGGGCGCGCGCCGGTCCACCACCTCGCGCGAATGGCGGGCGATGAACTGCTTGACGATGCGGTCCTCCAGGGAGTGGAAGCTGATCACGGCAAGGCGGCCTTCGGGTTCCAGCAGGTCCAGGCTGGCGCTCAGCGCCTGCTCGAGCTCTTCAAGCTCGGCGTTGACGAAAATCCGAAGAGCCTGAAATGTGCGCGTTGCAGGGTCCTGGCCCGGCTCGCGG
>CAZCTU010000121.1:1690-5401 GCA_964501495.1 uncultured Ramlibacter sp. | reverse complement strand
GAAGGACGACCCCGTCTGTGCCGACAAGGCCCGCCGCATCAGCGAACTCGCCCGCGACCTGAGCGAGCTGCTGCCCGACCTGGTGCCCGCGCTGAAGGCCCGGGTGAAAGCGCCGCAAGGCGTGATCGCCTGGCACCCGCCCTGCACCCTGCAGCACGGCATGAAGCTGCGTGGCGGCGTCGAGCAGCACCTGGGCGCGCTGGGGTTCACGCTGCAACTGGCGATGAACGAATCTCACCTGTGCTGCGGCTCGGCGGGCACCTACTCGGTGCTGCAGCCCGAGACCGCGACCGCGCTGCGTGACCGCAAGCTGGGTCACCTGGGGGCGCTTGCGCCGCAGGCCATCGCCTCGGCCAACATCGGCTGCATCACCCACCTGCAATCGGGCACCGATACGCCGGTGCGGCACTGGGTGGAGCTGCTGGACGAGGCCCTGCAGCCGGCCTAAGCCGCCGCGGGCGCCGGCTGCGCCAGCGCCTTCTCGATGTCCGCGCGGATCTTCTCCGGCTTGGCCGTCGGCGGGTAGCGGCGGATCACCTGGCCGTCACGCCCCACCAGGAACTTGGTGAAGTTCCACTTGATCGACTTCGTGCCCAGGAAGCCCGGCGCCTGCGCCTTGAGCCACTGGTACAGCGGCAGCGCGCGGTCGCCGTTCACGTCCACCTTCTCCATCAGCGGAAAGCTCACCCCGAAGCGGGTTTCGCAGAAGGTCTCGATCTCGGAGTGGCTGCCCGGCTCCTGCGCGCCGAACTGGTTGCAGGGGAACCCCATCACCACCAGGCCCTGGCCGCCGTACTGACGGTGCAGGTCTTCGAGGCCGGCGTACTGCGGGGTGAAGCCGCAGGCGCTGGCGGTATTGACCACCAGCAGCACCTGGCCGCGGAAGGCCGCCAGGGCCTGGGCCTGGCCGTCGATGCGGCGCACGGTGAAGTCGTAGAGGGTGGGGGTGGCGAGGTTCATGGCGGCGTCATTGTGTGGCCTCGCGGGGCCGATCGGGCAGGCAGGCCCAGAAAGCTGCCAGCAGGATGAGCCCGGCGCCGAGCGCGATTCGCGGGCTGAATTGGGCCGCGCCCAGCGCGACGGAGGACACGCTGGCGAAGATGATCTCGGACAGCATGATGAGCGAGGTGGCCGCCGCCGGCAGCCGGGCCGCGCCGTACTGCAGGCCGATGTTGCCGCCGAGGAAGGCCAGGCCCAGCATCACCGCTAGGCCCCAGCCGCCGGCGGGCAGCATCGGCGCCGGCACGAGGCCCGCGGCCTGGCCGGCAGCCGCGGTTGCCGACGCCATCACCAGCCCGCCGATGAACATGGTCAGCACCCGGGCCCAGGGCGGCACCTGCTCGAGCTTGCGCAGCAGCACGTTGGTGAAGGCGAAGCAGAAGCCCGCGCCCAGCGCCAGCCAGTCGGCGGCCTCGCGCGGCAGGGGCAGGCCGCCGGTGCCGGGGTCGAGCACGACCGCCACGCCGGCCAGGGCCAGCAGCAGGCGCAGCAGGCCGGCGAAGGTCGGCCGCTCGCCCAGCAGGGGCCAGGCCAGCAGCATCGACCAGGCGGGCATCAGGTAGAACAGCAGCACCACCCGGACCACGTCGCCGATGGCAACCGCCCAGTTGAAGCCGACGTTGGTCAGGCCGGCCACCAGCCCCAGCAGCCACAGCACGGTGTGGCCGCGGCACTCGGCCCAGGTGCGCGGACGAAAGGCCAGCAGCAGGGCGATGGAGAGCAGGTAGACGGCGCCGGTGGCCCACAGCGGATGCAGGCCCAGCGCCTGCAGCTCCCGGAAGGGCCACCACGACAGGCCCCAGACCGCGGCATTGAGCACCAGGGCGGCGGCCGCCTTCCAGCTGCCGCGATCAACCATGGGCGTTGTCGTGCCGTGCGAGTTCGAGCAGGTGGTCGACCTCGTCCTTGTGCTGGACGAGGTTGTCGGCGTGCCAGCGCTGGATCAGCCACATCACGCCGGCGACGAAGAGGCCGAAGGCGGTGATGGCGCCGAAGGCGGACAGCCCCAGGCCGGTGGAGAGGGCGTAGAACGCGCCCAGGGCCAGGATGCAGGCCTGCTCGTTGAAGTTCTGCACGGCGATCGAGCGGCCGGCGCCCATCAGGTTGTGGCCGCGGTGCTGCAGCAGCGCGTTCATCGGCACCACCAGGAAGCCGCCGAAGCCGCCCAGCAGGATCAGGAAGGGCGCCGCCACCCAGACGTTGGAGATGAAGTTCATCAGCACCACCAGCAGGCCCATCGCGATGCCCAGGGGCATGACGCTGGTGGCCATGTCCAGGCGCATGCGCATCGACGCGACGACCGCGCCCACCGCGGTGCCCAGGGCAACGACGCCGGTCAGCGCCGAGGCCTGGGTGGTGCTGTAGCCCAGGGCGGCGGCGCTCCAGGCCAGGATGATGTAGCGCAGGTTGCCCGAGACGCCCCAGAACAGGGTGGTGGTGGCCAGCGAGATCTGGCCCAGCTTGTCACGCCACAGCCGGGTGTTGCAGGTGAAGAAGTCGGGCACCAGGGCCAGCGGATTGCTTGGCATCGGCCGCATGATCACGCCGGTGTGCGGGATGCGGGTGTTGAACCAGGCGGCGATGCCGTAGACCGCGATGAGGAGCGAGATGGCCGCCTCGGGCGCGGTGTCGATGCCGGTGTCGAGGCCGGGCAGGTCGAGCGCCAGCAGGTGGCCGGAGACCGCATGGCCCACCAGCTGGCCGCCGAGCAGGATGCCCAGGATGATGGAGGCGATGGTCAGGCCCTCGATCCAGCCGTTGGCCTTGACCAGCTGCGAGGGCGGCAGCAGCTCGGTGAGGATGCCGTACTTGGCCGGCGAGTAGGCCGCAGCGCCCAGGCCCACCACCGCATAGGACAGCAGCGGGTGGCTGCCAAACAGCATCATCAGGCAGCCGATCACCTTGATCGCATTGCTGATGAACATCACCTTGCCCTTGGGCAAGGCGTCGGCAAAGGCGCCGACGAAGGGGGCCAGCACCACGTAGAAGAGGGCGAACATGGGCACCAGGGCGGCGCGCTGCCACTCGGGGGCGCCGCCGGATTTCAGCAGTTCAACCGCGGCCACGAACAAGGCGTTGTCGGCCAGCGAGCTGAAAAACTGCGCCGACATGATGGTGTAAAAGCCGCGCTTCATTCGTGTGCGCGCCGCTTGCCCGAACGCGGGCTGCGGCTGGTCTGCCGTCTCCAGAAGGTGGGCGGTTTATATCACGCGGGGTAATGCCACAATTTGGGCTGACGCCCGCCTGCCCATGCCCCGCCCGATCCTGGCCACCCTCCATCCCGAAGCCCTGCGCGCCAACCTGGCGCGTGTGCGCGCCCAGGTTCCCGACGCCCGTGTGTGGGGCGTGGTCAAGGCCAACGCCTACGGTCACGGCCTCGAGCGCGCCTTCGAGGGGCTGCGTGCCGCCGACGGTTTTGCCCTGCTCGATCTGGACGAGGCGCGCCGCCTGCGCGCCCTCGACTGGCGCGGCCCCATCCTGTTGCTGGAGGGCGTGTTCGAGGCCCGCGACCTGGAGTTGTGCTCGCGCCTGGGCCTGTGGCATGTGGTGCACTGCGAGGAGCAGATCGACATGCTGGCACTGCACAAGACCCATGTGCCGCACCGCGTCTTCCTCAAGATGAACTCCGGCATGAACCGCCTGGGCTTCACGCCGCAGGCCTTGCGCACGGCATGGACGCGGCTCAATGCCTTGCCGCAGGTGGACGAGATC
>CAZCTU010000121.1:1073-1680 GCA_964501495.1 uncultured Ramlibacter sp. | reverse complement strand
CCTGCCGGGCGAGCGCAGCCTCTCCAACAGCGCCGCCACCCTGCGCCATGCCGGCGACCCGGCGCTCAGCGCCGAGTGGGTGCGCCCGGGCATCGCCGTCTATGGCAGCTCGCCCGACTTCCCCGAGCACGACGCGGCCCACTGGGGCCTGCTGCCCGCGATGACCTTGTCCTCGCGGGTGATCGCGGTGCAGGCCCTGCAGGCCGGCGACACCGTGGGCTACGGCTCGAGCTTCACCGCGCCGGGCGCCATGCGCATCGGCATCGTCGCCTGCGGCTATGCCGACGGCTACCCGCGCCACTGCCCCACCGGTACCCCGGTGCTGGTGCAGGGCCGGCGCACCCGTACCCTGGGCCGCGTGAGCATGGACATGCTGGCGGTCGACCTCACCGAGCTGCCCGAGGCCGGCTTCGGCAGCGAGGTCACGCTCTGGGGCCGGGCGGGCAACGGCCAGGTGCTGTCCATCGACGAGGTCGCCCGCGCTGGCGGCACCGTGGGCTACGAGCTGATGTGCGCGCTGGCCCCGCGGGTGCCGGTGCAGGTCGAGGCCTGAGGCCCCAGCCCGAGGTCGAGGTCGAGGCCCCAAGCCTCACAATTGCGCCATGGC
>CAZCTU010000121.1:0-1063 GCA_964501495.1 uncultured Ramlibacter sp. | reverse complement strand
CAGGTCCTGCGGGCCCAGGTCGGCGGCGTGTTCGCTGGCCTGCACCGGCACCGCGCTGTGTTCGCCCTGGAGGTCCAGGCGCAGGCCCTTGGCCTTCAGCGCCGCGAGCGTCGCGCCGCGCGCCACCGCGCTCACCTGCGCGCCCTGGCGCGCCAGCCGCGCCCCGATCCAGCCCCCGATGGCGCCCGCGCCGTAGATGCAGACTTTCATGGGGTGCGATGTTACGGGAGGCCATGGGCACGGGACGGCGCGCATTTCTGGGGACAATCGCGCATGGCCAAGGAAAAGACGATCTACACCTGCACCGAATGCGGCGGCACCAGCCCGCGCTGGCTCGGCAAGTGCCCGCATTGCGAGGCCTGGAACACCCTGGTCGAGACCGTGCCCGAGTCCCCCGCCGGCGGCGGCAAGAACCGCTTCGCGGCCCTGGCCAAGTCGGCGCCGGTGACGGTGCTGGCCGACATCGAGGCCACCGAGGTGAGCCGCGCGCCCACCGGCATTGACGAACTCGACCGGGTGCTGGGCGGCGGCATCGTCGAGGGCGGCGTGGTGCTCATTGGCGGTGACCCGGGCATCGGCAAGTCCACCCTGCTCTTGCAGGCGCTGGACAACCTGCAGCGCGCCCAGATCCCCACCCTGTATGTCACCGGCGAGGAGTCGGGCGCCCAGGTGGCGCTGCGTTCGCGCCGCCTGGGCCTGGACCAGTCGCAGGTCAAGGTGCTGGCCGAGATCAATCTGGAAAAGATCCTCGCCACGGTCGCGACCACGCAGCCTGCGGTGGCGGTGATCGACTCCATCCAGACGGTGTACTCCGACCAGCTCACCTCGGCGCCCGGTTCGGTGGCCCAGGTGCGCGAGTGCGCGGCCCACCTCACCCGCGCCGCCAAGGCCAGCGGCACCTGCATCATCCTAGTGGGCCACGTCACGAAGGAGGGCGCGCTTGCCGGCCCGCGCGTGCTCGAGCACATGGTCGACACCGTGCTCTATTTCGAAGGCGACACGCACTCGAGCTTCCGCCTGGTGCGCGCCATCAAGAACCGCTTCGGCGCGGTGAACGAGATCG
>CAZCTU010000120.1:0-5424 GCA_964501495.1 uncultured Ramlibacter sp. | reverse complement strand
GCCAAGGCCTGGCTGCTGATGGACTTCGACTCCGGCGAGGTGCTGGCCTCGGCCAACGCCAACGAGCCGCTGCCGCCCGCGTCGCTGACCAAGATGATGACCAGCTTCCTGGTCGAGAAGGCGCTGCGCACCGGCAAGCTCAAGCAGACCGACCTGGTAACCGTGAGCCAGAACGCCTGGTGCCGCGGCTCGAGCACCGAGTCCTGCATGTACCTGCCGCTCAACAGCCAGGCCACGGTGATCGACATCCTGCGCGGCATCATCATCCAGTCGGGCAACGACGCCTCCAAGGCGATCGCCGAGCACATGGCCGGCTCCGAGGCGGGCTTTGCCAAGCTGATGAACGAGGAAGCCAAGCGCCTGGGCATGACGCACACCCAGTTCGTCAACCCGACCGGCCTGCCCGACCCGGCGCACAAGACCTCGGCGCGGGACCTCGCCATCCTGGCGCGCGCCATCATCCGCGAGAGCTCCGAGTACTACGGCCTCTATGCGGAGCGCGAGTTCAAGTACAACGGCATCAAACAGGGCAACCGCAACGCCCTCCTCTACACCGACCCGACGGTCGACGGTTTGAAGACCGGCCACACCGACGAGGCCGGCTACTGCCTGGTCACCTCGGCCAAGCGTGACGGCATGCGCCTGATCACGGTCATCCTCAACACCCACAGCGCGCAGGCGCGGGCCGACCAGACCCGCACCCTCCTGGGCTGGGGTTACGGCAGCTTCGAGAAGGTCACCCCGATCCAGCCCAATGCGGTGGTCGGCACCGTCAAGGTGGCCTTCGGCAAGGAAAGCACCGTCGCCGCCGGCCTGGCCGAACCCTGGGGGGTCACCGTGCCGCGGGGCCAGCAGGTCCAGACCACGGTCGAAATCAAGCCCGGCATCGAGGCGCCGGTCGCCAAGGGCGCGGTCGTGGGCAAGGTGGTCGCGACGCTCAACGGCAAGCCGGTGGCCGAGGCCCCGCTGGTCGCCCAGGTCGAGGTGGAACGCTCGGGCTGGCTGCTGCGCGGTTGGCAGTACCTGATGCGCCTGTTCGGAAGGTAAGAAGGAGCCGCTCATGTCCGATCCCCGCATGCCCTACGCCAGCGGCGAACTTGAACAGGAGATCGTGCTCTCCCGGGTGATCGACGCGCACCGTGAACGGGTATTCGAAGCCTGGATCGAGCCGGAGCGCATGTTCCAGTGGTTCGGGCCGAGCGGCTTCCATTGCGAGATCCGCGATGCGGGCGCTCCCGCCGTGGGCGCGGCCTGGCGCTTTGACATGGTCGCCCCGGACGGCCACCGCTACGACAGCCGCATGGTCTTCCTCGAGATCGTCCCGAACGAACGTCTGGTGGTTGAACACGGCTCCGACCAGGACCAGGACCCCGGGCGCTTTCGCATGACGCTCACTTTCGATGCGCAGGCCAACGGCAAGACCGTCCTGACCCTGCGCCAGTTCCACCCCAGCGCCGCGCAGCGGGACCGGGTCATCGGCTTCGGCGCGGTGGAAATGGGCTACCAGACGCTGGACAAGCTGGCGGCGTATCTCGGCGTCAACTAGAAGCCCGCTGAGGCTCCGCACGGCGACTTCCCAACATCCCGGCCCTGAAGGCCTGGATCACAGCCGCCGTAGGAAGCGCCGCGAGCGCAATAGCAACAGCCGTATGCCCGGCCAGCGCCGTCCAGATGGAGCCGGCGACGCAACCGAGGCAGACGACAAAGCCAAGGCATTGGCCCAATGCGTCGCTGAAGAAGATCGCCCGTGCCTGCCTCTCGGCAACTGCAAGCTGCCGCCTCTGGGCGTCGATGTTGGCCGCCTGGGCCTCGCGCTCCAATGACTGTCTGTGCCGCTGTTCATCTTCGGCCCACTGGATCAGGCGTTGCGCCGTTCCCGGGATCAGCTCGTCGAACTGCTGCAAGATGAGCGGCGGCGGGATTACCCCGTGGTATTCCTGCCGCCCGAAGAACTGCTGCGGCGGCTGGGCCAACTGGGAGTGTGCGTCCGCCTCAACCGCCGGTGGGATCTTCCGATTGCCGCCCATCGTGGCGTTCACCGTGGCGCTCATAGCGGCCGATCGCGACCTGCAGCGATTCGCCGATACGGCACCAGTCGGCGTGGATGGAGGAAGAGAGCTCTCGGGTGGGGGGCTGGATCCTGGACACCTCGGGAAGGGGTGGTGCCTCATGCACCGCAAACAGTGCGACCGGCGCAGCCAGCCCGTTGGCGAAGCCGCTCAGGAACGCACTTCGTGCGCCGATGTGGAAGTTCCGAACCATGAATTCATTCTTCCACATTCATCGAAGCCAGGCGTCCTGATTCAGGCAACCTTGCCAGGGTCATCCGCCCAGGCCATCACCTTGTCGATCCGCCGCCCGTCCAGGTCCACTACCTCGAAGACCCATCCCGCGCAGGCGATGCGCTCACCCACCGCGGGTAGCTGTCCGCTCACCGACATCAACAGGCCCGCCACGGTGTTGTAGCGACCCCTCTCCTCATCGGGCAGCTCGCGGATATCCAGGCGGGCGCGCAGTTCCGAGACCGGCATCATTCCGTCCAGGAGCCAGCTGCCGTCGTCGCGCTGCGTGGCCCAGGCCTCGGCCTGCGCCACCGGCTGCAGCTCCCCGGTGATCGCCTCCAGCAGGTCGTGCGGCGTCATCAGGCCCTGCACCACGCCGTACTCGTCGACCACGAAGACCATGCGCGCCGACTGCGCGCGGAACTGCTCCAGCAGCTCCATGCCGGAGAGCGTCTCGGGCAGGAAGGCCGCGGGCGCGGCCACCGCCTCGAGCGACTGCTCCGCCTGCGCCGGGTCGGCCGCCAGCACCAGCAGGCGGGCGATGCTCACCACGCCCACCACCTCGTCCAGCGAGCCCCGGCACACCGGGTACCAGGAGTGCGCGCCGTCGGCACCCGCCTGCGACAGGGCCTGGCGCAGGGTGAGGCCGGCGTCCAGCCACTCGATCTCGCCACGGGGCAGCATCATCGAGGTGAGGTTGCGGTCGTCCAGGTGGAACACGTTCTGCACCATCTGCCGCTCGTGCTGGGCGATCACGCCGGCGTCGACGCTCTCCTCGAGGCTGTGCTCCAGCTCCTCCTCGGTGATGGTGCGGGTCTTGCGGTTGTCGATGCGCAGCAGGCGCAGCACGCCTTGCGTCGTGGCCGACAGCAGGCGGACGAAGGGGCCGGCCGCACGGGCCAGCCAGTCCATCGGCCGGGCGGCCCAGCGCGCCACCGACTCCGCATAGAGCTGGCCGATGCGCTTGGGCACCAGTTCGCCAAAGATGATCGTGAGGAAGGTGATGGCCGCCACGACCACCGCCGTCGCGGTGATGCCGGCCACGCTGGGCGAGAGGCCCCAGCCGCGCAGCCACTGGGCGAGGCCCACGCTGAAGGCGGCCTCGCCCACGATGCCGTTCAAGACGCCGATCGAGGTGATGCCCACCTGCACGGTGGAGAGGAACTGGGTCGGGTGCTCCATCAGCCGCAGCGCGGCTTGCGCGCCAGCGTCACCGGCTTCGGCCAGGGCGGCGAGCCGGGCCTTGCGGGCGGCCGTCAGCGCCATTTCGGACATGGCGAACGCGCCGTTGAGCAAGATCAGCAGCGCGATCAGCAGGACATCCATGGATGAGGGCCCCGCGCACCCTCGAGGGCGCCGCGACATTGGGCAGAATGGAACACGATGTCACTCTACCTGATCGGCGATGTGCAGGGCTGCGATGCGGCCTTGGGCCGGCTGCTGCACACCCTCGATTTCTCCCCCAGCCGGGACACGCTCTACCTGCTGGGCGACCTGGTCAACCGCGGCCCCGAATCAGCCGCCGTGTTGCGCCGGGTCCAGGCCCTGGGCGCCGCCGCCCACTGCGTGCTGGGCAACCACGACCTCAGCCTGCTGGCGACCGCCGAGGGCTTTCGCGCGCCCCGGCCCGGCGACACGATCGACGAGATCCTGCAGGCACCCGACCGCGCGGCCCTGCTCGACTGGCTGCGCCACCAGCCGATGGCGCTGCATGAACACGGCCTGCTGATGGTCCACGCCGGCGTGCTGCCCGCGTGGGACCTGGCCCAGGTGCTGGCCCTGGCCGGCGAGGTGGAGGCGCAGCTGCGCGGGCCCGACCTGCGGGGCTTCCTCGCCACGCTGTTCGGCAATCAACCCGACCACTGGCAGGAGGACCTGCGGGGCCCCGACCGCTGGCGGGTGGTGGTCAATGCGCTCACCCGCATCCGCTTCGTCACGCCCGAGGGCGCGATGGACCTGAAGGCCTCCGGTCCGCCTGAGAAGGCGCCGCCGGGCTGCCTGCCCTGGTTCGACGCGCCGGGCCGGCGCACCGCGGGCGTGACCATCGCCTGCGGCCACTGGTCGGCGCTGGGCGTGCGGCGCCGGCCGGACCTGCTGGCGCTGGATTCCGGCTGCGTGTGGGGCGGGTGCCTGAGCGCGCTGCGCCTGGGCGCGACTCGCCAAGCCGACGAGCTCGTGCAGGTGAAGTGTGAAGCCGCGCAGGACCCGGACGATTGACGCTTCGCGGTGAGGCGCCGGAGCGAGTGACGCCCGATGGCACCAGACCGTTGAGGCCCGGTGGTGCCAGGGCAGGACCGCCCACGGGCGGTCCTGGCGGATCAGGCGTTGGACGCGGGCTCGGTCGCCGAGGGGTCGGTCACCGGAGTAGCGGATGACAAGGCCTCAGCCGGCTCGGCGGGCTCCGCCTTGGGCAGCGCCCCGAACAGCGCCGCCACCTTGCGCTTGTTCGGCTTGATGTTGGCCGACACACGGGTCGTGGCCGGTTTGACGGCGGCTTCCCAAGCAGGCTTGACGTCTTCGGAGGGGGCCTCGTAGGGCTTGTTGAAGAACGGGTCGGCCGGGGTGCGTGGCGCCGCCGGCGCGCGCTCACCCCGCTCGGGCCGGGTGCTGGCGTGACGCGGCGCATCCAGCCCGTCACGCGGGTCGTCCACACCGCGCTCGCGCCAGGTGCGGCGGCCGTCGTTGATGCGGCCGCGCGGACGGTCTTCCTCGTACTCGAAGGCTTCCAGGTCGAGCTTCTTCTTCAGCAGCTTTTCCAGGTCGGCCACCGAGCGGCCGTTGGCCGGTGTGACGAAGCTCACCGCGAGGCCGGAGGCGCCGGCACGGCCGGTGCGGCCGATGCGGTGGACGTAGTCCTCGGCGTTGAAGGGAATGTCGAAGTTGAACACCGCCGGCACGTCCTTGATGTCGAGGCCGCGGGCGGCGACGTCGGTGGCCACCAGCAGTTCGACCTCACCGGCCTTGAAGGCGGCCAGGGCCTTGAGGCGCTCGTCCTGGCTCTTGTCGCCGTGCAGGGCGGTGGTCTTGAGGCCATCCCGCTCCAGCGAGCGGGCGAGCCGGGCGCAGCCCAGCTTGCTGTTGACGAAGACAAAGGCCTGGGTGATGCCGCGCTGACGCACCACCTGGCGCAGGGCCCGGCGCT
>CAZCTU010000119.1:0-5443 GCA_964501495.1 uncultured Ramlibacter sp. | reverse complement strand
CACTGGCGCGCGGTGGCCGCGTCCACGCTGCCGCCGGCGTCCTTGAGGATGGAGACGACGTCGTCGCTGTCCAGGATGGAAAACTGGGGCTTGAGGCCCAGGGCCGCGCCGTCCTCGCGCAACAGGCGCACGCCCAGCGCGTGGAAGGTGCAGATCACCACGTCCTTGGCCTCGCGGCCGATGAGGTGCTTGGCCCGCTCGCGCATTTCGCTGGCGGCCTTGTTGGTGAAGGTGATGGCGGCGATGCGCTTGCCCGCCACGCCCGACTGAATGAGGCGGGCGATCTTGTGGGTGATCACGCGGGTCTTGCCCGACCCGGCGCCCGCCAGAACCAGGCAGGGGCCATGCAGGTAGTTGACGGCTTCCTGTTGCGCGAGATTGAGGCCGGACATCGGGGGCGAATGATACCGACCGCGGCCGCGTCACAATCTGGCCGTGCTCGACATTCTGCGTGTCACCTTCCCCTTCTTCGCCCTGGTCCTGTGCGGCTACCTGGCGGCGCGCGCGCGCCTGCTGCCGCTGGAGGCGATCGGCGGGCTGAACGCCTTCGTGCTTTATTTCGCGCTGCCCTGCATGTTGTTCCGGTTCGGGGCGGCCACGCCGGTGGCGCGCCTGTTCGATCCGGCGGTGGCTGCCATCTGGCTGCCCTGCGGCCTGCTGCTGGTGGCGGGCGCGCTGCGGGCCGCGCGGGCCGCCGGCACGAACTGGAACGACGCCGCCTTCGGCGCGCTCGTCACCGCCTTCCCCAACACCGGCTTCATGGGCGTGCCCCTGCTGGTGGCCCTGCTCGGGGCGCAGGCGGCGGGCCCGATCATCGCCACCATGCTGATCGACATGGTGGTGACCACCTCGGTCTGCATCGCCTTCTCCCGCCTTGACGCGGCGCAGGGTGACGCCGCCGGCGGCGCCCTCGCCGCGGCCCGGCGCGCCCTGCGGGGCATGGCGGTCAACCCCATGCCCTGGTCCATCCTGCTCGGGGGCGCCGCCTCCTGGCTGCAGCTCGAGCCGGTGCGTCCCCTGGGCGCGGCCATCGGCCTGCTGGCCGATGCGGCCTCGCCGGTGGCCCTGTTCACCATCGGCGCGGTGCTGGCGCGGGCCCGCATGCTGGAGGCCGGCGCGGGCCAGGCCCCCACATCGTGGCGGGGCGTGGTGGGGCTGTCCCTGGCCAAGCTGCTGCTACACCCCCTGCTGGTGCTGGCGGCCGGCCAGGGCGCCATCGCCCTGGGGCTGCCGCTCTCCCCCGCCACCCTCACCGTGGTCGCCCTGGCGGCCGCCCTGCCCAGCGCCAGCAACGTCTCCCTGCTGGCGGAGCGCTTCGGCGCGGACACCGGGCGGGTGGCGCGCATCATCCTGCTCACGACCGCCGCGGCCTTCCTCACCTTTTCCGGCGCGGTGGCCTGGCGGGCCTGAGTCCCGCCGCCGGGGGCGAGGCCTGGCCCCTTCGGAGCGCCTGCCTGGACAGGCGGCCGAAGTCCTTAGAATCGAGGGTTGTCCGGCGCTGCCCGGCCTGCCCGACCCGGCGCGCTGACTGGCTCCCGATTCGATCCCGATCCGTGACGGAGTTGTCACAGGACGATAGACACAGGACTCTATCTAGGACTTATGGCCAAGGAAGAACTCATTGAAATGCGTGGCCGCGTGGCCGAAGTGCTGCCGGACTCGCGCTATCGCGTGATCCTGGAGAACGGTCACGAGCTGATCGCCTATTCCGGCGGCAAGATGCGCAAGAACCACATCCGCATCATCGCGGGTGACGACGTCACGCTGGAACTCTCGCCCTACGACCTGAACAAGGGCCGCATCATGTTCCGTCACCTGCCGGATCGTCCGCGTCCGGGCGGCCCCGGCGCCCCCGGCGGCCACCAGCGCCGCTGATCTCCCCCCGCGGCCCTCAGGCGCCGCGGAAGATGAAGTAGACCGCGCCCACCAGGCACAGCGCCGCCCACAGGTAGTCCAGGCGCAGCGGCTCCTTCATCACCCCCACCGCGAAGGGCACGAAGACCGTGAGGGTGATCACCTCCTGCACGATCTTGAGCTGCCCCACCGACATTCCGGCCTGCTGGTAGCCGATGCGGTTGGCGGGGACCTGCAGCAGATACTCCGCCAGGGCGATTCCCCAGCTCGCGACCGCCGCCAGGTACCAGGGCGAGGTCGCCAGGCTCCGGAGGTGCCCGTACCAGGCCAGGGTCATGAACACGTTGGACGCCAGGAGCAGGGCGACGGTCTGGAAATGCGCGGCGGTCATGGCCGGAGCATAGCGAGCGCGGACCCGCCATCCCTCCCGCGTCCCAGCGGACCCGTGCGCCTCCCGTTCGCCCACACCCTCCGGCGGCAGGCAGCGTGCCGTGCCGGACTTGCCCGGCCCTGCTTCTTCAGTTGCGCTCCTTCGGCTCCGCTTCCCTTTGCCGGTGGCTTGTGGACAATGGTCGCATGACCCTGGCAACTCCCGCTGTCTGCCTGGTCGGTGCGCCGACGGATGTGGGCGCAGGCCTGCGCGGTACCGGCATGGGACCGGCGGCCCTGCGCGTCGCGGGCCTGGCCGAGGCGATCCGCGCCCAGGGCCGCGCCGTCATCGATGCCGGCGACCTGGCCGGCCCGCCCCATCCCGGCGAGGGCAGTGGGTTGCAGGGACTCAGGCACGTCGACGAGGTGGTGGCCTGGAACCGGGCCGTCTTCGATGCCGTTGCCGCCGCCCTGGGACGCGGCGAGTTTCCGCTTCTCATGGGCGGTGACCATTCACTTGCCGTCGGCTCGATCAGCGCCGTCGCCGCGCACTGCCGTCGCCAGGGCCGGCGCCTGCAGGTGCTGTGGCTGGACGCGCACGCCGACGCCAACACCGGCACCACCAGCCCGAGCGGCAACCTCCATGGCATGCCGGTCGCCTGCCTGCTGGGGCAGGGGCCGCCGGCCCTCACCGGCTGGAGCGGCGCGCCTGCGGCCCTGCAGGGCCCCGACCTCGCCTTCATCGGCATCCGCAGCGTCGACGCGCAGGAGAAGTTGGCCATCCACCAGCTGGGCCTGCGGGTCTTCGACATGCGGCACGTCGACGAGCACGGCATGCGCGCCACCGTCGCCGAGGCCCTGCAGGGACTGGACGCCGACACCCACCTGCACCTGAGCTTCGACGTCGACGTGCTCGACCCACAGGACGCGCCCGGCGTGGGCACGCCGGTGCCCGGCGGACCCACCTACCGGGAGATGCAGCTGTGCATGGAAATGGTGGCCGACACCGGCCGCCTCGCCTCACTCGACATGATGGAGGTCAACCCCGCGCGTGACCTGCGCAATCGCACCGCTGAAGTGGCAGTCGATCTGGTGCGCAGCCTCTTCGGCGCCTCGACCCTGGTGCGGCCTGCGGCAGGTTAGGGACGGGCGGCGCGAGACGTTGCGCCCGGCCGGCTGGGACCCGTCCGCTCAGGGCCGCCCGGGCCCGGGCGGCCTGGCGCCGGTCCCGGCGTCCAGGCCCGCGTCCGTGCCGGCATCCGGCCCTGCATCCCCCCGCGGACCCGGCAGGTCGCGCTCAATGTCGCCGGCCTCGTCGCTGCCCCCGGACTCCACATCCTCGTCGGAGAGGGACGCCTCGTCGAGGTCGGTGAAGACCTCGTCGTCGGCCCAGGCCTCCGGGTTGCCGTCGGGTCCGCCGATGCGGACCACCCGATCGGGCAGGATGTCGCCGCCCTCCTTGGTGTCGGCCCCCGAGACGACGCCGCGCTCGCCGGTGCCCATGGAGTCGCTGTCGCCATGGACTTCGTGGGTACCCAGCGCGTCGCTGCCGCTGTCGGAGTTGTCGCTCGGTCCGAGCAGGTCCGCGCTGCGGCCTGAGGGGAAGAGGGGAGCCTTGTCGGCCCCCATGATGCTGCTGTAGGCCATGGGCCCTCCAGTGCGCCCGCCGCGGGCGCTTCGTGTCATGCAAGCATGCAGTGTGCGGGCCCGCTTGTGAAGCCCCCGTCGGCCATCGCCCTACAGACGTGTAGGAGTGGCCGAGGCCGCCGTCCGCGGGCATGTCGATTGCCGCTCCCGGTCCCCACTCACATTGATTTTCTGCGGGAGGTGTTCCATGGCCCAGACCGACATGCACCCGGGCGCCGCGATGCGCTCCTCCTCGTCCTCGCGCATGAATGCGCTGGACTGGATCGCGCTCGTGCTCCTGATCATCGGAGGCCTGAACTGGGGCCTCATCGGCGCCATCGGGGTCGACCTGGTGGCCACCCTGTTCGGCAGCGGCTCGGCGATCACGCGCGGCGTCTACCTGCTGGTGGGCCTGTCGGCCCTGTACGGCTTCATCATGATGGCCCGCCTCGGGCGCGAGCCGGGGCGCTGAGGCCAGGCGCGGACCTCAGGTCTTGGGCGGGCGCCCGCCAAAGATGGCGGTGCCCACGCGGACCATCGTGCTGCCGGCGGCGATGGCGGCGTCGAGGTCGCCGCTCATGCCCATGGACAGGGTGTCCAGGGGCAGGCCCTCGGCCCGCAGGGCGTCGAAGAGCGCGCGCGCCTGCCGGTGCACCGCGAGCTGGTCCTCGTAGCGGGCCGCGGGCTCGGGAATCGTCATGAGCCCGCGCAGGCGCAGGCGCGGGAGCGCCGCCACCTCACGGGCCAGCGCCGCCACTTCTCCCGGGACCAGCCCCGCCTTGTTGGCGCCGCCGTCGATGTTGACCTGCAGGCAGCAGTTGAGGGGCGGCAGGCTTTCGGGGCGCTGTTCCGAGAGGCGCTGGGCGATCTTGAGCCGGTCCACCGAGTGGGCCCAGTCGAAGTGCTCGGCGACCAGCCGGGTCTTGTTGCTCTGGATGGGGCCGATGCAATGCCACTCCAGGCCGAGATCGGCCAGCTGGCCGATCTTGTCGACGGCCTCCTGGATGTAGTTCTCGCCGAAGGCGCGCTGGCCGCAGGCGGCCGCTTCGCGGACGGCATCGGCGCCGAAGGTCTTGGAAACGGCCAGGAGCGTGACTTCCTCCGGCGCCCGTTGTGCGGAGGCACAAGAGGTGGCAATTCGTTCCCGGATGGTTTCCAAATTGAGGCAAATGGTGTTCATAATGGGTCGGACCCAGCGCCGAATCCGGAGACCTTCGTGGATATTACCCAGCTGCTCGCTTTTGCCGTCAAGAACAAGGCGTCCGACCTGCACCTGTCGGCCGGCCTGCCGCCCATGATCCGGGTGCACGGCGACATCCGTCGCATCAACGTCGATCCGCTGGACGACAAGCAGGTCGAGGCGATGGTCTACGACGTGATGAACGACAGCCAGCGGCGTCAGTACGAGGAATTCCTCGAGTGCGACTTCTCCTTCGAGGTCCCGGGCCTGGCGCGGTTCCGGGTCAACGCCTTCCACCAGCAGCGCGGCGCAGCGGCGGTGATGCGTACCATCCCCAGCAAGATCCTCACCCTCGAGCAGCTCGCCGCGCCGCGCATCTTCGGCGACCTGGCGCTGCGCCCGCGCGGGCTGGTG
>CAZCTU010000118.1:0-5465 GCA_964501495.1 uncultured Ramlibacter sp. | reverse complement strand
TCCTCAAGCACCGGCCCGGCCTGGTGCTGGACGAGGTGCAGGCGCGCCTCAAGGCCGCGGACTGGTGGGAGCGCTTTCCGGTGCCGGGCACCCGGGTGGTGTCCTGGACGGTGGCCATGGGCCTGGGCCAGATCGTGACGCTGGAAGTGCCGCCGCACCTGCTGGGGCAGGTGAACGTGGAGCTGGAGCGCTCGGCCTGGAGCGTGTTCACCACCGAGGTCTACCCGACCTACGACTTCGTGCCGGTGCGCGAACGCATCATCGCCCGCGTGCGCGCCGGTGGTCAGTGAGGGCAGGGCGCCTGAGGCCTCGACGATGACCCTCCTGCACAAGATCGCCAGCCCCGCCGTCCCCGACCTGCCCACGGCCTCGTGGACGAACGCCTATCGCCACGGCAACGAGGTGGTGATGTCGGGCATGACCGGCCACCCCGCCACCCGGGAGGCCGCGGAGCAGGGCCAGGCCCTGGACGCCTACGCGCAGACCCTGGTGGTGCTGCGCAAGCTCGAGGCGCTGGTGCAGGCCGCGGGCGGCCACCGGCACAACCTGGTGAAGACCGTGGTCTACGTGACCGACATCGCCGACAAGGACGCGGTCGGCCGGGCCCGCCGGGAATTCTTCGGCGCGCACACGCCCTGTTCCACCCTGGTGGAGGTCCGCGGCCTGGTGTTCCCCGAACTGAAGGTGGAGATCGACGCCTGGGCGCGCCTGGACGTGGACCTTCGCGACGCACACGTCCTGGCGCCCGCCGGGGCGAACCCTTGAGGAAGCAAGACATGGATCTGGGAATCAGCGGCAAGAAGGCCCTGGTCTGCGGCGCCAGCGCCGGCCTGGGCCTGGCCTGCGCCACCGCGCTCGCCACCGAGGGCGCGCACGTGGTGATCGTCGCCCGCACCGAAGGGCCGCTGCGCGAGGCGGCCGACCAGCTCGCCGCGCAGGCCCGCGCCAGCGGCGGCCGGGTCAACTGGGTCGCGGCCGACGTCACCACCGCGGAAGGGCGCGCGCGGATCTTCGCGGCGCACCCGCAGTTCGACATCGTGGTGACCAACGCCGGCGGCCCGCCCGCGGGCGACTTCCGGCAGTGGGACCGGGACGCCTGGATCGCGGCCCTGGACGCCAACATGCTGGCGCCGATCGAGCTGATCAAGGCCACCGTCGACGGCATGATGGACCGCGGCTTCGGCCGCATCATCAACATCACCTCCAGCGCGGTGAAGTCGCCGCTGGACATCCTGGGCCTGTCCAATGGCGCGCGGGCCGGCCTCACCGGCTTCGTCGCCGGCCTGGCGCGCAGCGTGGTGGCCCGTGGCGTGACCATCAACAACCTCCTGCCCGGCACCTTCGACACCGCCCGCCTCGCGAGCAACTTCGCGGTGCAAGCCAGGCGCGAGGGCAAGAGCGTCGACGAGGTCCGCGCCGCCCGCGTGGCCAAGCACCCGGCCCGCCGCCTGGGCCAGCCCGAGGAACTGGGCAAGACCTGCGCCTTCCTGTGCAGCGTGCACGCGGGCTACATCAACGGCCAGAACGTGCTGCTCGACGGCGGGTCCTTCCCCGGCGTGTTCTGACACTTACTTTCCAGGAGACACACCATGTCCACACTGAACATCGGCATCGCCGGCGGCGGCATCGGAGGCCTGGCGGCCGCGGTCGCCCTGCGCCGCGCGGGCCACGCGGTCACCGTCTACGAACAATCGAAGCAATGGATGCGCGTGGGCGCCGACATCAACCTCACGCCCAACGTCGTCAAGGCGCTGGACGGACTGGGCGGCCGCATCGGCGCACGGATCCGCGAGGAAGGCGCCCAGCCCACCTACCGCATCAGCCGCGACTGGGACACCAACCTCGAGACCTCGCGCCTGGGCATGGGCAACATCGCCGAGACGCAGTACGGCGCGCCGCAGGTCACCATCCACCGCGCCGACCTGCTGGCGGCGCTGGCCGCCGAGTTTCCGCTGGAGCAGGTGGTCTTCGGCAAGCGGGTGAAGTCGCTGGCGCAGGACGCCGCGCGCGTCTCGCTCACCTTCGAGGACGGCACGCAGGCGGAACACGACCTCGTCATCGGCGCCGACGGCATCCACTCGCGGGTGCGCGCCGCCCTCTTCGGCGAGGAGAAGCCCCGCTTCACCGGCGTGGTCTCCTACCGCGCGGTGGTGCCCACCGAGCGGGTGAAGGATGTGCCCGAGATCGAGGCCTTCACCAAGTGGTGGGGCCCCAACCCGCACACCCAGATCGTCACCTTCCCCCTGAACCAGGGCCGCGAGACCTTCGTCTTCGCCACCACCGGCCAGCCCGAGTGGACCGAGGAGTCCTGGACCAGCGAGGGCGACGTGCAGGAGCTGCGCGCCGCCTACCAGGACTTCCACGCCGAGCCGCGCAAGCTGCTCGCCGCCTGCGACAGCGTCCTCAAGAGCGCGCTCTATGAGCGCGAGCCTCTGGCCCAGTGGTCGGTGGGCGCGGTGACGCTGCTGGGCGACGCCTGCCACCCGATGCTGCCCTTCATGGCGCAGGGCGCGGGCATGGCGATCGAGGACGCGGTGGTGCTGGGGCGTGCCCTGACCGGTGTCCAGGATCGTCCCCTCGCGATGCGGGGACTCCAGGTCTACGAGAACGCGCGCCGCGAGCGCACCGCCAGAATCCAGATCGGCTCGCGGGGCAACCAGTGGATGAAGGGCCCGGGCAACGCCGACTGGGTCTACGGCTACGACGCCTGGCAGGTGCCCCTGGCCTGAGGGGCCCGGCCGCCTGCCGGCCCGAAGGAATACTTTCACCGGCGCCGGCCCTGGAACAAACCGGCGCATCGCTTTCCACGTTCCATGACCGTTCAACAAGACCACACAGGAGACAGCATGACTCGCACGACCCAACGACGACCCTCCCGCCGCCTGGCCCTGGGCCTGCTGGCCGCCGGCGGCCTGGCCTTCGCGGCCGGCTTGCCCCTCGGCGCCGCGGCACAGGCCGCCTTCCCCTCGCGCCAGGTGACCCTGGTGGTGCCCTTCCCCCCGGGCGGCGGCCCGGACCTGGCCGCGCGCATCATCGGCGAGAAGCTGGCCCCCCGCCTCGGCCAGCCGGTGGTGGTGGACAACAAGCCCGGCGCCGGCGCGCTGCTGGGCGCCAGTTTCGTGGCCAAGGCGCAGCCGGACGGCCACACGCTGCTGCTCACGCCCAACACCATGATCATTTCGCCCCACGTGCTGCCCCCGGGCGCTGGCGGCGGCGTCGACGTGATGAAGGACCTGGCTCCGGTGATCGCCCCGGCCACCACGCCGCTGGTGCTGGTGGCCAACCCTTCGCTGGGCGCCACCAACCTGCGCGCCGCCATCGAGGCCGCGCGCAAGGCGCCGGGCCTGCCCTACGGCAGCGCGGGCAACGGCTCGCCGATGCACTTCGCCGGCGAGATGCTCAAAAAGAGCAGCAAGGCCGACCTGATGCACGTGCCCTACAAGGGCGTGGCGCCCTCGATCACCGCCGCCCTGTCGGGTGAGGTGAAGCTGCTGTACGTGGGCCTGGGCGGCGCGGTGCCGCACATCAAGGCGGGCAAGCTGGTGCCCCTGGCCGTGACCGAGTCGCGCCGCTCCGAGCTGCTGCCCGAGGTGCCCACCGCCACCGAGCAGGGCGTGCCGGGTGTCGAGGTGAACGCTTGGTACGGGGTGTTCGCGCCCGCGGCGACCCCGGCCGCCACCATCGCGCGCATCAACCGCGAGATCAATGACGTGATCAAGATGCCCGAGGTGCGCGAGAAGCTCATGGCCGCCGGCATCGAAGTCGCCGGCGGTACGCCCCAGGTGCTGGAAGGCTTCATGCGGGCCGACAACCAGCGCTATGGCACGCTGGCGCGCGAGCTGAACATCAAGGCCGACTGAGGCAGGCGGCAGGCCGGGCGCATGGCGTCCGGCCGCCCCACCTTCACTGCGCCCGATGGACCTCCGCCCGAACTTCCTGCTGTTCATCACCGACCAGCACCGCGCCGACCACCTGGGCTGCGCGGGCGACCCGGTGCTGCGCACGCCGCACATCGACGCCCTGGCGGCGCGCGGCACCCGCTTTTCGCAGTTCCACGTCGCCACCCCGATCTGCCAGCCCAATCGCGCTTCGCTCATGACCGGGCGCCTGCCCAGTGCGCACGGGCTGCAGATGAACGGGCGCGAGCTGTCGCTGGGCGAACTGACCTTCGTCGAGCAGCTGCGCGAGGCCGGCTGGCGCACCGCGCTGGCGGGCAAGGCCCACCTGCAGAACATCACCCCGGTGCCGCCGCCCTGGCCCGCCGCCGGCCAGCGCCTGCCGCATGACGCGCGCCGGCCCTTCCCGGGCCGCTACGGGCAGGAGGTGGGCGCGCGCTGGAACGAGGACCCGTCCTGGGAGCTCGACCTGCCGTACTACGGCTTCGAGCGGGTGGCGCTGTCCATCGGCCACGCCGACGAGCAGCAGGGCCACTGGCGCCGCTGGTTACGGTCGCAGCTGCCGCCCGGCGAGGCCGACCGCCTGATCGGCCCCGACCATGCCATCCCCACCCCGGGTCTCGCCCTGGGCGCGCTGCGCCAGGCCTGGCGCACGCGGGTGCCGGAGGACCTGTACCCCACCGCCTGGATCGCGCAGCAGGCCTGCGCGATGCTGGCCGAGTTCGCGCAGGGGCAGGAACCCTTCTTCCTGCAGTGCTCCTTCCCGGATCCGCACCATCCCTTCACCCCGCCGGGGAAGTACTGGGACCTGTACCGGCCCGAGGACATGGACCTGCCCGCGACCTTCGACGCCGAAGGCGTCGACGCCCCACCGGCCCTGGCCTGGTTGCGCGAGCAGCGCCGCGCCAACCCCGGGTTCAAGCCCGGCTACGGTGCCTTCGCCTGCACGCCGCAGGAGGCGCGCGAGGCCCTGGCCCTGAACCACGGCAGCCTGGCCTGCATCGACGATGCGGTGGGCCGGGTGATGGCGCAGCTCGCCGCGCTCGGCCTCGATGGCAACACGGTGGTGATGTTCACCGCCGACCACGGCGAGCTGCTGGGGGACCGCGGGCTGATGTTCAAGGGCGGGCTGCACTACGACGCGCTGACCCGCGTGCCCTTCATCTGGCGCGACCCGGCGCAGGCCGAAGGCTCGGCATCGGGCGCCACCCCGTCACCCGCTGCGGTCCCTTCGCCGGCAGGCGGGGGGCGTGCAGCGCGTGTGGTGAACGCCCTGGCCCAGACCACCGACATCGCCGCCACGGTGCTGGCCCGAGCGGGCCTCCCAAGCGCCAACGGCATGCACGGACGTTCGCTGCTGCCGGTGATCGCCGGCGAGGCCGACGGGGTGCGCGAGGCGCTGCTGGTGGAGGAGGAAAGCCAGCGCGCCGACTTCGGCATGGACCGCCGGGTCCGGATGCGCACGCTGCGTGACCACCAGCACCGACTCACCTTTTACGACGGGCAGCCCTGGGGCGAGCTCTACGACCTGCAGGCCGACCCGATGGAGTTGCGCAATCTGTGGAACGA
>CAZCTU010000117.1:0-5500 GCA_964501495.1 uncultured Ramlibacter sp. | reverse complement strand
TGGTGCAGCACTACTTCGCCAGCGCCTGGATCCTGCCCCAGGGCCAGCCGCGCGACCTGTTCGTGCGCAAGATCGACAACAACCTCTACGCCGCCGGCCTGATCAGCGCGCCGCAGACCGTGGCCCCCGGCGCCAGCGTCGCGGTGCCCGCCACCTTCTTCACGGGCCCGCAGGAAGAGAAGATGCTCGAGCAGGTCGCCCCGGGCCTGGACCTGGTGAAGGACTACGGCTGGCTCACCATCCTGGCCAAGCCGCTGTACTGGCTGCTGGACAAGCTGCACGGCTTCATCGGCAACTGGGGCTGGTCCATCGTGGCGCTGGTGCTCCTGATCAAGATCGCCTTCTTCTGGCTGCAGGCCAAGGGTTACGAGAGCATGGCCAAGATGAAGGCCATCAACCCGCGCGTCATGCAGCTGCGCGAACGCTACAAGGACAACCCGCAGCAGATGCAGCAGGAGATGATGCGCATCTACCGCGAGGAGAAGGTCAACCCGCTGGGCGGCTGCCTGCCGATCCTGATCCAGATTCCGGTGTTCATCGCCCTGTACTGGGTGCTGCTGTCCTCGATCGAGATGCGCCAGGCGCCCTGGATCGGCTGGATCCACGATCTGTCGGCCAAGGATCCGTACTACATCCTGCCGGTCATCATGACCTTGTCCACCCTGCTGCAGACGGCGCTCAACCCGCTGCCGCCCGATCCGATGCAGGCCAAGCTGATGTGGTTCATGCCGTTGGTGTTCTCGGTCATGTTCTTCTTCTTCCCGGCCGGCCTGGTGCTGTACTGGATCACGAACAACCTGCTGTCGATCGCCCAGCAATGGGTCATCAACAAGCGCATGGGGGTCCCGCCCTCGTTCAACCTGCCGAGTTTCAAGTAAGAAAAAAGGGCCGCGCTGCGGCCCTTTTCAATGAGGCACCAGCGTCGCCGCCTCTTAGCCCCTTCATCCATGCTCGCTGACCGCAACGCCCCCATCGCCGCCATCGCCACCGCCCCCGGCCGTGGCGCGGTGGGCATCGTGCGCGTGTCCGGCCGGGGCCTGGCCGCGCTCGTGCAGGCCCTGTGCGGGCGCGCGCTGAAGGCCCGCGAGGCGAGCTACGGTGCCTTCCTCGCGCAGGACGGCAGCGCCATCGACCACGGCCTGGCCCTGTTCTTCCCCGGCCCGAACTCCTTCACCGGTGAGGACGTGCTGGAGCTGCAGGCCCATGGCGGGCCGGTGGTGCTGCAGCTGCTGCTGGCGCGCTGCCTCGAGGCCGCTGCCGAGACCGACGCCGCCACCGGCCGCCCGCGCCTGGCGGGCCTGCGGGTGGCCGAGCCCGGCGAGTTCACGCAGCGCGCCTTTCTCAATGACAAGATCGACCTGGCCCAGGCCGAGGCGATTGCCGACCTGATCGACGCCAGCACCGAGGCGGCCGCGCGCAGCGCCAGCCGTTCGCTTGCCGGCGAGTTCTCGCGGGAGGTCGATGGCCTGCGCGACGCCCTGATCCATCTGCGCATGCTGGTCGAAGCGACCCTCGACTTCCCGGAAGAAGAGATCGACTTCCTCCAGCAGTCCGACGCCCAGGGCCAGCTCGATCGGCTGCAGACGCGCCTGGCTGAAGTGCTGGCGCGCACCCGCCAGGGCGCGCTCCTGCGCGAGGGCATCACCGTGGTCATCGCCGGCCAGCCCAATGCCGGCAAGAGCTCGCTGCTCAATGCGCTGGCAGGCGCGGAACTGGCCATCGTCACCCCGATCGCCGGCACCACCCGCGACGTGGTGAGCCAGTCCATCCAGATCGAGGGCGTGCCGCTGCATGTGGTCGACACCGCCGGCCTGCGCGAAAGCGAGGACCCAGTGGAGCGCATCGGCATCGAGCGCGCCTGGGCGCGCATCGCCGGCGCCGACGCGGTGCTGTTCCTGCACGACCTCTCGCGCCTGGGCGACGCCGACTACCAGGCCGCCGACGCGCTGATTCGCGCCACGCTCGCCGAGCGCCTGCCCGCGCAGGTGCCGGTGATCGAGGTGTTCAACAAGCAGGACCTGGCCGCGGGCGCCCTGCCCGAGGCCGGCCTCGCCATGTCCGCGCGCACCGGCGAGGGCCTGGCGGCCCTGCGCCAGCGGCTGCTGGACGTGGCCGGCTGGCAGTCCGCGCCCGAGGGCGTGTGGCTGGCGCGTGAGCGCCATGTGCAGGCCCTCAAGCGGGTGGGCGAGCACCTTGCCGCGGCGCAGGCCTTCCTCTCGCCCGAGGCCCTGGCGCTCGACCTGCTCGCCGAAGAACTGCGCCTGGGCCAGAACGCGCTGGGCGAGATCACCGGCGAGTTCTCGGCCGACGACCTGCTGGGCGTGATCTTCTCCAAGTTCTGCATCGGAAAATGAAGGCCCGGCGGACCGCGCCGGCCCCGAGGCCGGCCGCTGTCCCCAAGCCGACTCTTTCGCTGGGTTACCCGTGGACGCGCTGAAACCCTTGTCCTAGAATTTGCTGTGTTTCGAATGAGAAACTGTGTTTCATTAATGAAACCCAATTGGACATCAGAGGGCGCATGAACATCCAGGGCATCGACGAAATCACCTTTGGCGCGACCGACCTCGCGACGTGCCGCCAGTTCTTCCAGGACTGGGGCCTGACCCTGGTGGCCGAAGCGCCCCAGGAGCTGGTGTTCGAAAGCCTCAACGGCTGCCGCGTCATCGTGGCCCACTCGGACAAGCCCGGCCTGCCCGCCGGCGTCGAGCCCGACCCGACGCTGCGCGAAGTGGTCTGGTGCGTGGACAGCGCCGAGGCCCTGGCCCATTTCCGCGCCCGCCTGCAAGGCCAGCCCGGCTTCGTCGACGACGGCGCGCGCATCGGCTGCACCGACCCCAATGGCCTGGCGATCCGGGTGCAGGTCACGCACAAGCGGCCGGTGCAGGTCGAATCGGCCAGGACCAACACCTGGACCGAGCGCACCCGCATCAACCAGCCCGCCCCGGCCTACGACCGCGCGACGCCGGTGGAGGTGGGCCATGTGGTCTTCTTCGTCCACGACCTGGCCACCGTCACCCGCTTCTACGAAGAGAAGCTGGGCTTCGTGCTCTCCGACCGCTACCCCGGCCGCGGCAGCTTCCTGCGCTGCGCGCCCGAGGCCGGCCACCACGACCTGTTCCTGCTGCAGCCGCCCGAGCCGCGCAAGGGCCTGAACCACGTGGCCTTCACCGTGCGCGACCTGCACGAGGTGGTGGGCGGCGGCCTGCACATGTCCCGCTGCGGCTGGGAGACCGAACTCGGCCCGGGCCGCCACCCGATTTCCTCGGCGATGTTCTGGTACTTCGTGAGCCCCGCCGGCGCACTGGTGGAGTACTACACCGACGAGGACGAACTCACCCGCGACTGGCAGCCGCGCGACTTCACGCCCGGCCCCACCGTCTTCGCCGAGTGGGCGGTCAAGGGCGGCATCGACGGCAAGACCCGCCGCCAGGTCAACGCCGAAGCGCCCTCCGGCCGCTTCATGACCGACAAGCCCAAGGGCTGATGAAGAGGGCTGAAATCAAGGAGAACACCATGGCCGACCCCACGCTCTATAACGACACCCACCAGAACCGCAGCGCCGCGCCCACCGCCTACGAGAGCCTGCTGGGCGACTCGATCGAGCGCGCCTTCGGCCAGGGCATCCACGACCTCGAAGGTCTGGTGGCCTACCTGAACCAGGCGGGTCCCGCCGGCCCCAACGGCCAGGCCTGGACCGCCGAGAGCTACCAGCGCGAGATCGCCCGGCTGGCCGCGGCCTGAGCCTGCGGCCGTCCCGCGCGACACGCCCCCCGACTTCCGACCCGAACCGGAGACCGAGATGAACATGGTGAACATGGCTCATGCCCCCGTGAACTTCCAGCAGGACCCGATCGACGCCGCCCTCGAGGTCGGCCTCAAGGACCTGTGGTTCCCCGTCTGTCCCTCGCACTTCGTGAAGGAGCAGCCCGTTTCCCTGCGCCGCCTGGGCTACAAGATCGTGCTGTGGCGTGACGGCCAGGGCCAGGTCCACGCGCTCGAGGACCACTGCCCCCACCGCGGCGCGCCGCTGTCGCTGGGCGTGATCCTGGGGGACCGTCTCGCCTGCGCGTACCACGGCGTCGAGGTCCGCAACGACGGCGTCGTCACCAAGGTGCCGGGAAGCCCCGGCTGCAAGCTCGAGGGCATGAAGGCCGCGCGCCGCTTCCACGCGGTGGAGGCTGCCGACGCGATCTTCCTGTTCAACGCCACCGACCCGCACCTCGAGACCCCGCCGCCCCTGGTGCTGCCCGAGCAGCTGTCCTCGCCCGAGTGGTCGTCCTTCCTGTGCTACACCGAGTGGGGCTGCGACTACCGCTACGTGATCGACAACGTGATGGACCCGATGCACGGCGCCTACCTGCACAAGCAGTCGCACTCGATGGCGGAGGGCGAGATCAGCGCCGACTTCCAGCTCACCGACACCGAGCAGGGCTTCATCTTCGAGAAGAAGGGCCAGAAGGGCATCAACTTCGACTGGACCGAGTGGATCAACAACGGCAGCCACTGGATGCGCCTGGCGATCCCCTACCCCAAGACCGGCGGCCCCGGCGGCCCCTTCACCATCATCGGCAACTACACCCCGGTGACCAACCGCATCAGCGGCGTGTTCCACTGGCGCTGCCGCAAGGTCGAGGGCTGGGCGCGTGACACCTGGCGCTTCCTGTACAAGAACCGCCTCGAGCAGCGTCACTGGCACGTGCTGGAGCAGGACCGCGTCGCGGTCGAGGCGATGGAGCCCGACGCCAACAAGCGCGAGCACCTGTACCAGCACGACATGGGCATCGTGCGCCTGCGCCGCCACTACCGCAACCTGGCCGCCGCGCAGCTCGAGAAAGCCGGCAAGGCCTGAATCCGCGGACCCCTGTGGTCCTGGGGCCCGCATGTCGCCCGGCGCCGCGCGGGCCCGTCACCTGAAAACCGACGCGCCCGGGCGGCCTTTGCCGTCCTGTTAGGCTCGAGTGTTTTCCCCGCATCACTGACCCACAAGGCCTCATCCCCGTGACGACCGCGACCCTCCAGGCCCTGGTTTACCAGGTCCGCTACGAAGCCAAGGACATCCACAGCGTCGAACTGCGCCCCGCGGGCGGCGGCGCCTTCCCCGCCTTCGAGGCCGGTTCCCACATCGACCTGCACCTGGGCAACGGCCAGGTGCGCTCCTACTCCCTGTTCAACGAGGCGGGCGAGACCCACCGCTACTGCGTCGGCATCCTCAAGGACGCCAAGAGCCGCGGCGGCTCGCGCTGGGTGCACGAGCAGCTGCGCGTGGGCAGCACGATCACCCTCAGCGCACCGCGCAACGCCTTCAAGCTGCACGAGGATGCGGCGCACAGCGTGCTGGTGGCTGGCGGCATCGGCATCACCCCCATCCTGTGCATGGCCCGGCGCCTGAAGGCCCTGGGCCGCTCCTTCGAGGTGATGTACTTCGCCCGCTCGCGCCAGAACGCCGCCTTCGTGGCCGAGGTCGAGGCCCTGGGCGCGCCGGTGCACTGGCACTTCGACG
>CAZCTU010000116.1:0-5514 GCA_964501495.1 uncultured Ramlibacter sp. | reverse complement strand
GCGCCAGGCCGAAGTTCAGGCAGATGCTCTTGGCATGGCCCACGTGCAGGTAGCCATTGGGCTCGGGCGGGAAGCGGGTGCGGATGCGGGCCGGGTCGGGCTGGCCTGCCTGGTGCGTTGCAGCATCGGCGGGCTGGCCGGCCCAGCGGCGCTGGGCATAGGTGCCCTGCTCGAGGTCGCGCTCGATGATCTGGCGCAGGAAGTTGCTCGGCTTGGCGCTGTCTTTGTCGACGGGGGCAGTCATAAGTATGGGATTCTAGGCGGGCGGCCCGGTCCGGTTACAGCCGGCAACGGGTTGGCGTCGGACGCTGTGCACCGCCGCGGCGCTGGCGCGTTAGGGTGAAAAGCCACCTCAGGAGACCCACATGGCCCCGTCCCCGAAGCTCCCCGCCCGCCTCGCTGCCGCCTTCATAGGCCTGGCCCTGGCTGCTCCCGCCGTCCGCGCCGCCGACAACGTGTACTGGTCGGTGGGCATCTCGCCCGCCCCTGGCGTGGCGGTCACCGCCGGCAACGTGCCCCCGCCGCGGGTGGTCTACGCTCCGCAGCCGGTCCATGTCAGCCCCGTCACCTCGGTCTATGCCGTGCCCCAGGTGGTCTACACCCCGCCGCCGGTGGTTTACACCCCGCCCCGGGTGGTCTATGCGCCGGCTCCGTCTTACTACTACGTGCAGCCCGTCACCGTTCTGGCGCCACCGGCCCGCTGGCATCACGGCCATCCTGGCCACCCTGGTCATCTTGGCCACTCGCGCGGTCATGGCCATGGGAATGGTCACGGTCATGGTCATGACGGCCGCTACCGCTACTGAAGCCCTGCCGCGGGCGCCTCGGGTCTGAGGCCCGGAGGCAAAAAAGGCCCCCAGGCCATGGGACCTGGGGGCCGACATGCCAGTCGCGGGACGGAGGACCGGACCGGCTCACCCCGGAGGAGGAGGGGACTCGGAGGAGTCGGGGTGAAGGCCCCGAGTAAACCGCCCAGGCCCGGGCGGGGCTGTAGGACGCGGCCGCCACCTCCTGACGCGGCCCCCTCATCGCTTCCTACAATGGACACCATGAGCAAGACATCCTGGTGGTCCTGGAAGGTGGCCGCGGCCCTGCTGCTGGCGCTGGCAGCCATCGGCGGCGCCGCCGCCTGGTGGTGGAGCGGGCGCGTCCCCGAGGTCAGCTACCGCACCGGCAAGATCGAGCGGGGCCCCTTGCAGGCCACCGTCTCGGCCTCCGGGCAGGTCAACCCGGTGACGCAGGTCTCGGTGGGCACCCAGGTGTCGGGCCAGATCAAGGAGCTCTACGTCGACTTCAACTCGGAGGTGAGGGCCGGCCAGCTGATCGCCCGGATCGACCCCGAGACCTTCGAGTACCGCGTCCGCCAGTCCCAGGCCGACCTGGACTCGGCCCAGGCCGCGGTGCTCACCGCCCAGGCCAATGCCGCCGCGGCCCGGGCCAGCATCTCCCGGGCAAAGGTCGACCTGGCCGAGGCCCAGCGTGACCTGGAGCGCAAGCGCATGCTGGTCGAGCGCCAGTTCATCGCCCAGAGCGAGGCCGACAAGGCCCAGGCCCTGGTCAACACCACCACCGAATCGCTGCGCGCGGCCGAGGCCCAGGAGGGCGTGGCCCTGGCCCAGGTCAAGAGCGCCCAGGCCGGCGTGGCCCAGCGCCAGGCCGCCCTGGCCCAGGCGCGCATCGACCTGGAGCGCACCCGCATCGTGTCCCCGGTCAACGGCATCGTCATCAAGCGCACCATCGAAAAAGGTCAGACGGTGGCGGCCAGCCTGCAGGCGCCCGAGCTGTTCGTGATCGCGCAGAACCTGCGCGACATGCAGGTCGACGCCAGCATCGACGAAAGCGACATCGGCCGCATCCGCAACGGCCAGAAGGCCAGCTTCACCGTCGACGCCTTCCCCGGCCAGAGCTTCGAGGGCGAGATCCGCCAGGTGCGCAAGGCGGCGCAGTCGGTGGCCAACGTGGTCACCTATGTGGCGGTGGTGGCCTTTTCGAACAACAACGGCCGGCTGCTGCCGGGCATGACCGCGAATGTGCGGGTGGTGACCGATGCGCGCGCGGACGTGCTCAAGGTGCCCAACGCCGCGCTGCGGGTGCGCATCGCCGGGGTGGAGCCGGCGGCGCGCGCCGCCTCCGGTGCTTCAGGCGCCTCCGGTGCGACTTCGCCTGCCTCCGGCGCGGCGAGCGCGCCCGCATCGGCCGCTTCGTCGACGCGCGGCGCATGGGGCTTTCCCTGGATCAGCGAAGCCCTGGCCCAGTCCGTTCCCGGAGACGGCGCGGGCGCGGCCCCAGGTGAGGGGGGGCCGGGCCGCAACCGGCGCAACGCCGAGGGCGGCGGCCCCGGCGGCCCGGGTGGCTCTGGCGGTCCCGGCGGCTTCGGCAACGAGCAGCGCCAGCGGCTGGTGGAGGAACTGAAACTCGACGCGGCGCAGGCCGCCAGGCTCGACGCGATCTATGCCGAAATGCGGCCCCGTTTCCTGCAGCTGCGTGACCTGTCGCCCGAGGAGCGGCCCCGCGCGCGCGAGCGGCTCACCGCCGAAATCCGCGCCCGCATCGGCGAGCAGCTGAAGCCCGAGCAGAAGACCCGCTACACCGCGCTGGTGGCCGAGGCCGCGAGCCGCACCGTCACCCGCGGCCGCATTTACCTCCTGGGCGAGGACGGCAAGCCCCGCGCCTACAACGTGCGCCTGGGCATCACCGACGGCAGCATGACCGAGCTGCTGGTCGCCCCGGGCTCGCCGGAGGCGGCGGTGCTGCGGGAGGGCGCGGTGGTGGTCACCGGCGTCGGCGCGGCCGCCTCCCCGGCGGGCGGCGGGGGGGCGGCACGCCCGTCCGGCCCGCGCCTGGGCTTTTGAGGGCGGGCAGCGCCAGCGCCCGCCACGACACAAGTACCGACCACCGAGCACCGCCATGGCCCTGATCGAGGCGCGAGACCTCACCAAGCACTACCGCCTGGGCGACCAGACGGTCCACGCCCTGGCCGGCGTGTCGCTGGACATCGCGTCCGGCGAGTTCGTCGCCATCATGGGCGCCTCGGGCTCGGGCAAGAGCACGCTGATGAACATCCTGGGCTGCCTGGACCGGCCCTCCTCGGGCCACCTGCACCTGGCGGGCGAGGCGGTCGACGGCATGGGACCCGACCAACTCGCCGCCGTCCGCAACCGGCGCATCGGCTTCGTCTTCCAGCAGTTCAACCTGCTGCCCCGCACCAGCGCGCTGGAGAACGTCGAACTGCCCATGGTCTATGCCGGGGTGAAGGCGGCCCAGCGGCGTGAGCGGGCGGCCGCCGCCCTGCGCCGCGTCGGGCTGGGTGAGCGGATGATGCATACGCCCGCCGAGCTCTCGGGCGGGCAGCAGCAGCGTGTGGCCATTGCCCGCGCGCTGGTCAACGACCCCAGCCTGATCCTCGCCGACGAGCCCACCGGCGCGCTCGACTCGCACACCAGCGAGGAGATCATGCGCCTGCTCACTGAGCTCAATGGCCAGGGCATCACCGTGGTGCTGGTGACCCACGAGGCCGACGTCGCCGCCTGGGCGCGCCGGCGCATCGTGTTCCGCGACGGCCGCATCCTGGAGGACCGTCGCACGCCCGGTGGCCCTCCAGCCGCATCGGCCGCATCGGCTGAGACCGTGACCGCGCCTCGTGACGCCCCCGGGGAGGGTACGGCATGAACACCCTCGCCGCCCTGCGCTCGGCGCTGCGCGCGCTTGCGGCCAACAAGCTGCGCAGCGTGCTCACCATGCTGGGCATCATCATCGGCGTGGCCGCGGTGATCGCGATGATTGCCGTCGGCAACGGCGCCACCGAGCGGGTGCAGGAGCAGATGAAGGGCCTGGGCTCCAACATCATGCTGGTGCTGCCTGGCGGCGTCACCGCCGGCGGCGTGCGCCTGGGCGCGCAGACCGGGCAGGGCCTGACCGAGGAGGATGCCGTCTCCATCGCCCGCGAGATCCCCGAGGTGCAGGCCGCCGCCCCGAGCCTGCGCACCGCCGCACAGGTGGTGCTGGGCAACACCAACTGGAGCACCTCCATCCTGGGCGCGACCAACGATTACTTCGAGGTGCGCGAGTGGCCGCTGGCGACGGGGCGCCTCTTTGAGGCGGCGGAGATGCAGGGCTCGGCCAAGGTGGCCGTCATCGGCCAGACGGTGGCCCAGCAGCTCTTTGGCGACGCCGACCCGCTCGACCAGGTCATTCGTGTGAAGAAGGTGCCGGTCACCGTCATCGGCCTGCTGGAGAAGAAGGGCCAGAACGCGATGGGGCAGGACCAGGACGACGTGGTCATCGTGCCCCTGTCGACCTACCGCAATCGGGTGCAGGGCGGCGCCAGCGGCAAGCTGCGCCGGGTGGCGTCCATCAGCGTGAAGGTGCAGGAAGGCCAGGACATGAAGGCCGCGGAGGAGGGCATCAAGGAGCTGCTGCGCCAGCGGTTCAAGGTGCAGCCCGGCGCGGAGGACCCGTTCACCGTGCGCAACCTCACCGAAATCCTGCAGGCGCAGGAGGCGTCGAGCCGGGTGATGACGATGCTGCTGGCGGCGGTGGCCGGCATCAGCCTGGTGATCGGCGGCATCGGGATCATGAACATCATGCTGGTGAGCGTCACCGAGCGCACCCGCGAGATCGGCCTGCGCATGGCCGTCGGCGCGCGGGGCCGCGACATCCTCTCGCAGTTCCTGATCGAGGCGGTGACGCTGTCCCTGCTGGGCGGCGCCATCGGCGTGGTGCTGGGCGGCGTGGCCACCTGGGCCATCGGCAGCTTCGCCGGCTGGAAGGTCCACCTCTCCGCCAGCGCCATCGTGCTGGCGGTGGGCTTTTCTGCCTTCGTCGGGGTGTTCTTCGGCTTCTACCCGGCGCGGCGCGCGGCGCGCCTGCTGCCGATCCAGGCGCTGCGCTACGAGTGAGGCGGGTCGGGGGAGAAGGTCGGCGCGAAGGTCGACGCGAAGGACGACGCGAAACCCGGCGGCGATAATCCCGCCAGCTTTTTTCCTGGAGCCCGCGTGGACCTCACTCTCCTGGCCAAGGCCGCCCTCATGGGGGTGGTCGAGGGCCTGACCGAATTCCTTCCCATCTCCAGCACCGGCCACCTGATCCTGGCCGGCGCGCTGCTCGGGTTCGACGACGACAAGGCCAAGGTCTTCGACATCGCCATTCAGACCGGCGCCATCTTCGCGGTGATCCTCGTCTACTGGACCCGTATCCGCGACACGCTGGTGCAGCTGCCCACGCAGCGCCAGGCGCAGCGCTTCGCGCTCAACGTCGCCATCGGCTTCCTGCCGGCGGTGGTGCTGGGTCTGCTGGCGGGCAAGGCGATCAAGGCCCACCTGTTCACGCCCACGGTGGTGGCGACCACCTTCATCCTCGGCGGCTTCATCATCCTGTGGGCCGAGCGCCGCCCCGCGAGCGCGGTGCGGATCGACGACGTGGACCAGATGACGCCCTGGGACGCGCTGAAGGTCGGGCTGGTGCAGTGCCTGGCGATGATTCCGGGCACCAGCCGCAGCGGCGCCACCATCATCG
>CAZCTU010000115.1:2920-5519 GCA_964501495.1 uncultured Ramlibacter sp. | reverse complement strand
ACCATCGGGCGATGCAGCGCCTTTTGATGATCGAAGACGACGCGCGCCTGGCGGCAATGGTGCGCGAGTACCTCGGCCCTTCCGGGTTCGAGGTGGCCCAGGCGGCCGACGGCGAGGCTGGCCTGGCGGCGCTGCAGCAGGCCGCGCCGGCGGCCCTGCCCGAGCTGGTCATCCTCGACCTGATGCTTCCCGGCATCGACGGCCTCGAGGTGTGCCGGCGCCTCCGCAGCCTGCCCGGTCCGGCGAGCCGTGTGCCGGTGCTGATGCTCACCGCCAAGGGCGACCCGATGGACCGCGTGATCGGCCTCGAGGTCGGCGCCGACGACTACCTGCCCAAACCCTTCGAACCGCGCGAACTGCTCGCACGTATCCGCGCCATCCTGCGCCGGCGCCATGAGCCAGCGGCGGGCGCGGCCGATGCGGCGCAGGCCGAGCCGCCGTTGCGCTTTGGCTCGCTGGAGATCGACCGCGCCGGCCGCCGTGTGAGCGTGAACGGCCAGGGCGCGGCGCTCACCGCCTACCAGTTCGACCTGCTGCTGGCACTGGCCGAACGTGCCGGGCGCGTGCTCACGCGCGACCAGATCATGGCGGCGGTGCGCGGGCGCGAGCTCGAGGCCTTCGACCGCTCGATCGACGTGCACATGGGCCGCATCCGCGCCGCCATCGAGGCCGATCCGAAGAGCCCGCGCCGCATCCTCACCGTGCGCGGCGTGGGCTACGTGTTCGCGCGCGAGCAGGATTGACGCGCCGCGCATTGCCATGACGACCGAACGCCCGGCTGAACGCCCAACGGACCGCCTAACTGAGCGCCCGTCTCCGCGCCGCTTCCCCGGCCTGCCGCTGTACCTGCGCATCTGGCTGGCGGTGATCGGCGCGGTGCTGGTGATCACCCTGGCCTTCGCCTGGCTGTGGCGAGCCAATGACGACGAGGCGCCTTCGGGCCTGCGGGGCCGCGAGCGCGAGATCATCCTGCGCGACGAGTCCGGCCAGGTGCTCGGGCGCACCCGCAGCCGGCCGGTGTTCGTGCCGGGGCACGGCATCGAATTCGCGGTACCGCTCGAGGACGGTCGCACCGTGATCCTGCACATGCCGCCACGCGAGCGGCATGACGAAGACCGGCCAGGCGATACGGGCCGCGACACCGGGCATGCTCCGGGCCACGGCCCTGGCTACGGCCCCCGCATGCAGGGCGAAGGCCCGGGCGCCGAGGGGCCCGCGGGCCCGCCGCGCCTGGAAGCCGGTCCGTCCGGGCCGCGTGGCGGCGGCCGGCTGATGGCGCCCCCGCCGCCGTCCCGCCCCTGGCTGCGCGGCACCAACGGCCTGCTGCTGATGCTGGCGGTGGTGGCCCTGGCGGTGGCGGTGGGCAGCTACCCGATCATCCGCCGCCTCACCCAGCGGCTCGAGGCGCTGCGCGCCGGCGTGGAGCGCTGGGGCGATGGCGACCTGAAGGCGCGGGTCGACGAGTCCGGGAACGACGAGGCGGCCTTCCTCGCGAAACGCTTCAACCGCGCCGCGGCACGGGTGGAGCAGCTGGTGCAAAGCCACAAGTCCCTGCTGGCCAACGCCTCGCACGAGCTGCGCTCGCCGCTGGCGCGCATCCGCATGGGGCTGGCCCTCCTGGGGCCGCAGGCCGATGCGCGGGCGCGCGCCGAGATCGAGCGCAACATCGCCGAGCTGGACCAGCTGGTGGAGGAAATCCTGCTGGCGAGCCGGCTGGACATGCCCGGCGCGGACATCGGCACGCCTGAGGCGGTGGACCTCACCGGCCTGGCCGCGGAGGAATGCGCGCGCACCGGCGCGAGCTTGCAGGTGGGAGATGCGGGCCGTGGGCCGGATGGATCGGGTGACGCCGCGGAGGTTCCGGCCGACGAATCCGCGGACGCCTTCACGGACGGTGACCCTGTCGTCGTCCAGGGTCAACCGCGTCTGCTGCGGCGGGTCTTGCGCAACCTGCTGGAGAACGCCCGCCGTTATGGCGAGGGCGAGGTCCGCCTGGAGATCGCGCGCGAGGCGGGTGCGGCGGACGCATCCGGCTGGGGCTTCGTGGTGCTGCGCGTGTGCGACCGCGGCCCCGGCGTGCCCGCCGACCAGCGCGAACGCATCTTCGAGCCCTTCTACCGCCTGCCCGGCGCCAGCGAACAGTCGGGCGGCGTGGGCCTGGGCCTGGCGCTGGTGAAGTCGATCGTGCAACGCCATGGCGGCACGGTGCGGTGCGAGGACCACGCGGGCGGCGGCGCCTGTTTCGTGGTGCGGCTGCCGCTTGCCCGGACCGGCGAGGCCGCCTAGAATTCAGGGCTAAATAAAGCGCTGAATTTGGAGCCATCATGGAAGCCATCCACGCCGACCTGGCGGTGAGCATGTCGGAGTTCAAGAAGAATCCGGCGGCCGTCCTGCGGGCGGCCAAGCGGCGTCCGGTCGCTGTGCTCAATCACAACCGCGCGGCGTTCTACATGCTCGAGCCCCAGCTGTTCGAGGCCTTGCTCGAGGAACTTGCCGACCAGGACCTTCTGCGCAAGGTCGCCAAGCGCCTGGCCGACACCGACAAGGCCGTCGAGGTCCGACTTGACGAGCTCTGAGCCCGCGAGCAGCCAGAAGTACC
>CAZCTU010000115.1:0-2820 GCA_964501495.1 uncultured Ramlibacter sp. | reverse complement strand
GCATTCGCGAGCACCGGCCCCACGATCTGCCCCAGGGCAAAGGCCGCCGTCATGCGCGGGAGCACCGCGGCGCCGCCGCGCACGCGCGCCTCCTGCACCGCCGCCAGGGTCATGACCATGAAGGTACCGCCCACCAGCAGGGCCGAAAGCGCAATCGTCCAGCCCGAGAGCCACAGGCTCGGCGCCAGCGCCCCGAGGCCCATGAGCGCCTGCGTGATCGCCCAGACCCGCAGGCGGCTGGCATGGCGCAGCCACCACACCGCGAGCAGCACCGAGAGCAGGGCCGCCAGGCCCCACAGCGGCCAGGCCAGGCCGAACAGGCGCGGGTCAGGCACCAGGGTGCGCGCCAGCGCCGGCAGGAAGGTGGCGGGCAGGATGTAGCCGAAGCCAAAGAGCCCGTAAGCCACCGCCAGCGGACGCATGCGGGGGGACCAGAGTCCGGCGGAGGCCGTGGAAGCACCCGCGGCCATGGGCGCGTGCGAAGCCGGCGCGGACACCGGCGGCCGATCTACCGGTGTGGCCGTGCGCGCATGTGCCTCAATGGCCGCCGACGCCGGCGCCCCACCGGTGGCCGCCGCTGCGCCGCCGGCCTGGGAGGCCTGCAGCCGACGCATGACACGCATCACCGGCACCAGCAGCAAGGCCCCGAGCCCCGCGAGCTGCAGCCACAGCGAGACGGCGCTCACGCCGGCCGAGGCCGCGGCCATGCAATAGAGGCCGGTGAGCATGATGCCGATGCCCACGCCGGCATAGAAGCCGCTGCTCCAGCCGCTTGGCCCCTCGGCCCCCTTGCGCTGCGCCAATGCGCCCAGGCACCAGACGCTGGTGGCGACGAAGGCCCAGGCGCTGGCCGCGCCGGCGAGGGTGCGCACTGCGGCCCAGCCCCAAGGGCCCAGGGGCAGGGCCATGGCGCCAAGCAGCAGCACGGTGAGCCCGAGGGCGAGCCGCGCCATGCGCAAGGGGTTTCGCGCCAGTGGACCGGCGGTGAGCGCGCCCACCAGATAACCGACGTAGTTGGCCGCCGCGATCCAGCCGCCGCTGGCGATGTCGGCCTGGCCGTCCGCGATCATCAGCGGCAACATGGGCGTGAAGGAGAAGCGGCCGAAACCCATGGCCACCGACAGCGACAACAAGCCCGCAAGGCCGAGGGCGATGGTGGTGGGCACGGAGCGCGCGGAGGGTTGGCCCGCGCCCGGGCGGTGGCTGGCGGGCGCGTCGTGGGGCATGCCGGACTGCGCTCCGGGGTTCAGGAGAACGTGCCCGGGCCGGCCGATACCACCGGTCCGATGCGCACACCCTCCAGGGCCTGCAGCACCCGCCCCGGGTCCAGGTCCCGCAGGCAACGCTGGTGCCCGAGCGGGCACTCGCGCTCGAAGCAGGGCGCGCAGTCCAGCGGCGGCTGGTAGGCGGGGTCGTCCTTGAGCCAGATCACCTTCGCCGCCGGATTGAGCGGCGGCGTGTGCAGCGGGCTCGACGAGCCGAACACCGCCACCTGCGGCAGGCCGAAGGCAGCGGCCACGTGCATCAGGCCCGAGTCGTTGCTCACCATCGCGCGCGCGCCGGCAATCAGTGCGAAGGCTTCGGCCAGGGAGGTGCGGCCGGCGAGGTTGCGGCAGCGACCCGCCGCCAGACCCGGAGGCGGCATCGATCCGGCGCCCTGCCCCGCCGCCGACTGGGCGATCTCCTCGCACACCTCACCGTCCTTGGCCGACCCGAGCAGCAGCACCGGCGCGTCGAGCTGCGCCGCGAGCTGCGCGTAATGCGCCGAGGGCCAGCGCTTGGACGGGCCGAACTCCGCGCCCGGCGCGAACACGTAATAGCCGCCCACCGCCAGGCCCTGGCCTTCGGCGGCGCGCGCCACCTCGCCCTCGGCGAGGGACAGGCGGGGCCGGTCGGCCTCGACGCCGGGCTCACCGCTCAGGGCCGAATAGAAGGCCACCATCGGTGGCTTGCCCTTGGGGTTCTTCAGCCGGTGCGTGAGCAGGCCGACCCGGGCCTCACCCAGGTAGCCGACGCGGCGCGGGATGCTGGCCAGAAAGGGCAGCAAGGCGCTCTTGAGGGAATTGGGCAGCACATAGGCCGCGTCGAAGCGGCCCTGGAGCTCGCGCGCCAGGCGGCGGCGCTCACGCAGCTGCAGGCCGCCGTGCTGGAAAGGGAACTCCACCACCTCGGCCACCTGCGGCATGGCGCGGTAGACGGGCGCCACCCAGGGCAGGGCCCCGACGGTGAGGCGCTCGCCGCGCGCATGCAGGCGGCGCAGCAGCGGCTCGGTCATGACCGCGTCGCCGATCCACTGCGGCGCGATCACCAGGCTGCGGGTGCCCGGGGCCGGCGAGTGGGGGAGGGAAGCAGTCATGGGGAAGGAAAAACGCCCCGGGGCGGGCAGCCGGCCGGGGCGAGGGGACGGGGCCGGGAGGCCTCAGTGGCCACCGCCGAAGTGCTCGCCGGCGGCCAGCTTGTAGACCGTGCCGCAGTAGGCGCAGCGGGCTTCGCCGGTGCTGGCCACGTCGAGGAAGACGCGCGGGTGGCTGTTCCACAGCTTCATGCCGGCCTGCGGGCTGGGGCAGAAGACGCCGCCGTTGCCGTTCAGGTCCTTGGCCTTGAGCTCGACGACGGCTTCCTTGCGGGCAGCACTCGGAGAGGTGGCGGTGGTCATGGCGTCCGTCCTCAGACCTTGGTGAGCCAGTGGGCGTACTTGGGGTTGCGGCCGTTGACGATGTCGAAGAAGGCCGTCTGGATCTTCTCGGTGATCGGGCCACGCGAGCCGCTGCCGATCTCGATGCGGTCCAGCTCGCGGATGGGCGTCACTTCGGCGGCTGT
>CAZCTU010000114.1:5166-5532 GCA_964501495.1 uncultured Ramlibacter sp. | reverse complement strand
CTGGTCAAGCGCGACAAGGTCGACTTCATGACCGGCATCGTGTTCTCCAACGTGATGCTGGCCGTGGGCGCGCCCACCTTCGCCGCCAAGACCTTCTACCTGTCGGCCAACGCCGGCCCCTCGCAGTACGCCGGCGAGCAGTGCAACCCCTACTTCTTCAGCGTCTCCTACCAGAACGACAACCAGCACGAGGCGGTGGGCAAGACGGTGCAGGACAAGGGCTTCAAGAAGGTCGCCCTGATCGCCCCCAACTACCCCGCGGGCAAGGACGCCCTCACCGGCTTCAAGCGCTACTTCAAGGGCGAGATCGCCATGGAGAGCTACACCCCGCTGAACATGCTCGATTACGGCGCCGAGCTGTCCAAG
>CAZCTU010000114.1:0-5156 GCA_964501495.1 uncultured Ramlibacter sp. | reverse complement strand
GCGGCATGGGCATCAACTTCATCAAGCAGTTCGTGGGCTCGGGCCTGTCCAAGGACATGACCCTGTTCGGCCCGGGCTTCTCCGGCGACGAGGACGTGATCAGCGCCGTCGGCGACCCGATGCTGGGCATGTTCAACACCTCGCAGTGGGCGCATGACCTGCCCAACGCCGCCAACAAGCGCTTCGTCGCTGACTTCGAGAAGGAATACAAGCGCCTGCCGTCCCTGTACGCCTCCCAGGGCTACGACGCGGCCCGCCTGATCGACGCCGCGGTGCGCGACACCAAGGGCAACTTGGGCGACAAGGCCGCGGTGCGCAAGGCCCTGGCGGCTGCGAAGTTCGAGTCGGTGCGCGGCGCCTTCAAGTTCAACAGCAACCAGTTCCCGCTCCAGGACTACCACCTGCGCGTGATCACCAAGAACCCGCAGGGCCGGGTGACCAACCGCACCATCGGCACGGTGTTCAAGGCCCACGGCGACGCCTACGCCAGCCAGTGCAAGATGCCCGCCCTCTGACCCGCGAGGCGCTTGCATGACCGGGATCCTGCTGCTGGAGCAGTCCCTCAACGGCCTGCAGTTCGGGCTGATGCTGTTCCTGCTGGCCGCCGGCCTGACGCTGGTGTTCGGCATCATGGACATGATCAACCTGGCCCACGGCTCGCTGTACATGGTGGGCGCCTACCTGGCCGCCAGCGCCGCGGCCGCCTCGGGCTCCTTCGTTCTCGGCGTGGCCGGGGGCGTGGCGGGCGCGGCCGTCTTCGGCGTGCTGCTCGAGCTGTCCGTCCTGCGCCGCCTCTACGCCCGTGACCACCTCTCCCAGGTGCTGGGCACTTTCGCCCTCCTCCTCATGGCCAACGAGGCGGTGCGCTTCGTCTGGGGCTCGCAGCCCATCGCGCTCTCGCCGCCCGAAGCCCTGGCCGGCCCAGTCGAACTGCTGCCCGGGTTCACCTACCCCGCCTACCGCCTCCTGATCATCGGCGTCGGCCTGGCGGTGGCCCTGGGCCTGTGGCTCCTCATCACCCGCACCCGGGTGGGCATGCGGGTGCGCGCCGGCGCCTCCAACCGCGAGATGGCGATGGCGATGGGCGCCGACGTGCGCCGCCTGTTCACCGCCCTCTTCGCCCTGGGCGCCGCGCTGTGCGGCGTGGCCGGGGCGCTGCTCGGACCGCTGCTGGCGGTGCAGGTAGGCATGGGCGAGAGCATCCTCATCCTGGCCTTCGTGGTCATCGTGATCGGCGGCATCGGCTCGATCCGCGGCGCGCTGCTCGGCGCCCTGCTGGTGGGCCTGGTGGACACCGCCGGCCGGGTGCTGATTCCGCTGGCCTTCGAACGTTTCCTGAGCCGCGAGGCGGCCGACAACGCCGGCCCGGCGGTAGCCTCCATGCTCATTTACCTGCTGATGGCGGCGGTGCTGTTCTGGAAGCCCCGCGGGCTGTTCCCCTCGCATGGCTGATCCCGCTCGCCCCGCGCAAAGTCCCATGGACCACCGCCTCGGCGGCTGGCCGGCCCTGCTCGTCGCAGCCGCCTTGCTGGCGCTACCCGCGGCGGCCCAGGCGCTGGGCGGCGAGTTCTACATCAGCCTGGCCACCCGCGTCCTTATCTTCGCCCTGGCCGCCACCAGCCTCAACCTGGTGCTGGGCTTCGGCGGCATGGTGAGCTTCGGCCATGCGGCCTTCATCGGCCTGGGCGCCTATGCGGCGGCAGTGACGATGCAGGCCGGCGTTACCTCCGCCTGGGTCGCCTGGCCGGTGGCAATGGCGGTCGCCGCGCTGGCGGCGCTGGTGATCGGCGCGATCAGCCTGCGCACCCAGGGCGTGTACTTCATCATGATCACGCTGGCCTTCGCCCAGATGCTGTACTTCCTCATGGTCTCCCTCAAGAGCCTGGGCGGGGACGACGGCATGAACCTGGCGGGCCGTCCGGGCCTGCCAGGGCTCGGCGCCTGGGCCGACCTGGCCGACGACACCCGCTTCTATTTCGTCGTCCTGGCCGCCTGCGCCCTGGGCTGGCTGGGGGTCTGGCGCCTGGTGAACTCGCGCCTGGGGCACGCGCTCCAGGCCATGAAGGAGAACCCGGCGCGCATGGCCGCCCTGGGCTTTCCGGTGCGGCGCTACCAGCTCGCGGCCTTCGTGGTGGCGGGCGCCCTCGCCGGCCTGGCCGGCGCGCTGCTGGCGGCGCAGGGCAGCTTCGTGAGCCCGGCGCTGATGCAGTGGCACCAGTCGGGCGTGCTGATGGTGATGGTCATCCTGGGCGGCGTGGGCCGCCTGTGGGGCCCGGTGGTGGGCGCGGTGGTCTTCCTGCTGCTGGAGGAGGTCCTCGGCCACACCACCATGCACTGGCAGTTCTTCCTCGGCGCCATCCTGCTCGCGGTGGTGCTGCTGGCACCCCGCGGGCTCGCGGCGCTGGGCGAGAGGCGACCCCGATGACCCACCCGCTCCCTCGCCCCCTCCTGCAGGTGCAGGGCCTGGTCAAGCGCTTTGGCGGCCTGGCCGCCACCGACGGCTGCGACCTCGTCGTGGCCGAGGGCGAGATCCATGCCCTCATCGGCCCCAACGGCGCGGGCAAGACCACCCTGATCCACCAGCTCTCGGGCGCGCTCGCGCCCGATGCCGGCCGCATCGTCTTCGACGGCCAGGACCTCACCGCCTGGCCGATCCACCGCCGGGTGCGGGCCGGCCTGGCCCGCTCCTTCCAGATCACCAGCGTGTTCCGGTCCCTGCCGGTGCATGACAACCTGGCCCTCGCGCTCCAGGCGCAGGCCCCCCGGCCCTGGCACCCCTGGGCGCGGGGCAGCGCCGACCGCGAACGCCGGGCCCGCGCCGAGGCGCTGGCCGCGCGCATCGGCCTGGGCCACCGCCTGGATGCGGCAGCCGGGGCGCTCTCGCACGCGGAGCAGCGGCAGCTGGAGCTCGGGCTGGCCCTGGCCACCGGCGCGCGCCTCTTGCTGCTGGACGAGCCGATGGCCGGCATGGGCCCCGACGAATCGGGCCGCCTCGTCGAGCTGCTCGAATCCCTGCGCGGCGAGGTCACCCTGCTGCTGGTCGAACACGACATGGACGCCGTCTTCCGCCTCGCCGACACCGTCTCCACCCTGGTCTCGGGCCGGGTGGTGGCCAGCGGCACGCCGGCCGAGATCCGCGCCCACCCCGAGGTGCGCCGCGCCTACCTGGGCGACGAGTTGCCGGAGGAGGCGCCATGAACCCGGCGATGCCGCATCCACCCTCCGACGCGGGGGCCGCAGCGCGCGAGCCGCTGCTCGAGATCCGCGGCCTCGAGGCCGGCTACGGCGACAGCCAGGTGCTGTTCGGGCTGGACCTCGACCTCGAGGCCGGCCAGGTCGCCACCCTCATGGGCCGCAACGGCATGGGCAAAAGCAGCACGGTGCGCTGCCTGTTCGGGCTGCTGGCACCCCGGGGCGGCGAGATCCGCTTCCAGGGCGAGCGCATCGACGGGCTGTCCCCCGACCGCATCGCGCGCCGCGGCCTGGCCCTGGTGCCCGAGGGCCGGCAGGTCTTTCCCAACCTCACGGTGGAGGAGAACCTGCTCGCCTTCGCCAGCCGGCGCGCCACGGGCGGACCGGAATGGACGCTGGACGCGGTCTACGACCTGTTCCCGCAGCTGCCCGGCCGCCGCCGCCATGCCGGCGGCCAGCTCTCGGGGGGCGAGCAGCAGATGGTGGCCATTGCCCGCGCGCTCATGACCAACCCGCAGCTGCTGGTGCTGGACGAGGCCACCGAGGGCCTGGCGCCCCTGGTGCGCGAGACCATCTGGGCCTGCCTGGCCCGCCTGCGCGAACGCGGCCAGTCCATCCTGGTGATCGACAAGTACGTGCGCCGGCTGCTGCCCCTGGCCGACCGGCACACCCTGATCGAGCGCGGGCGCGCGGTCTGGCAGGGCGACTCGCAGGCCCTGGCGGCCGACCCGTCCCTCTGGGAGCGCTACATCGGGGTGTGAGGGTCGGCGCGTGGAGGTCGGCGTGTAAACTCCACCGATGGATTACCCGGGTAACTTGTTCGTCGTCGCGGCGCCCTCCGGCGCCGGCAAATCCAGCCTGGTCAAGGCCCTGATGGAGCTCGACGCCAAGCTCCAGCCCTCCGTCTCCCACACCACCCGGGCCCCGCGCGGCCAGGAAAAGCACGGCCGCGAGTACTTCTTCGTCTCGCCCCAGGAATTCGACGCCATGATCCTGGGCAGCGCCTTCGTCGAGTGGGCGCATGTGCACGGCAACCGCTACGGCACCTCCAAGAAGGCGATCGAGGAGCGCATTGCCAGCGGCGGCGACGTCATCCTCGAGATCGACTGGCAGGGCGCCCTCCAGATCAAGAAGTCCTTCGCCAACGCGGTCCTGATCTTCATCCTGCCCCCCAGCTGGGAAGAACTGCGCTCGCGCCTGGAGCGCCGGGGCGAAGACGCACCTGACGTGATCGAACTGCGCCTCAAGAACGCCGCCGAGGAGATGGCCCAGGCCCAGGAATTCGACTTCGTTATAATCAACGAGTTATTTGAACGCGCCTTGTTCGACCTCAAGGCCATCGTCCACGCGCAGCGCCTGAAGTTCACGGCCCAGCGGCGCGCCCGGGCCGACACCTTCTCGGCCCTCCACATCATCTGACCCGCCACCGGAGAAGCACCATGGCCCGCATCACCGTCGAAGACTGCCTGCAGAAGATCCCCAACCGCTTCCAGCTGGTGCTGGCCGCGACCTACCGCGCCCGCATGCTGAGCCAGGGCCACACCCCCAAGATCGAGAGCAAGAACAAGCCGGGCGTGACCGCCCTGCGCGAGATCGCCGACGGCAAGATCGGCCTGGAAATGCTCAAGAAGGTCCCGGGCTGATCCCCGTCCGAATCCCCTTCGCGACAGAGCACCGCCCCGGCGGTGCTTTTTTCATGGTGCCGCCTCACGCTACATTTGAGGGATGAGCGCGGTGCTCGATTCCTCTCCGGGACGGCGCAAGCCCAAGCCCACCCTGCCCAGTCCGGCCGAGGCCAATGCGGCCGCGGCCAGCTTTGCCGCGCTCACCGCGAAACTCGACTACCTCGACGCCGGCGACATCGAGCAGGTGCGCCAGGCCTACCGCTTCGCCGACGAGGCCCACCTGGGCCAGATGCGCGCCTCGGGCGAGCCCTACATCACCCACCCGATCGCGGTCGCGGC
>CAZCTU010000113.1:0-5570 GCA_964501495.1 uncultured Ramlibacter sp. | reverse complement strand
CGAAGGCGCCGGCCAGGAACAGCACCAGGCCCAGCACGCCGCCCATGTACTGGGTGATGCCGGTGGCCACGCCCACCCAGGCGCCCAGCACCGTGGGCAGCAGGCTCAGGGCCAGCAGCCAGTAGGTGTTGCGCAGGACCCGGTTGCGGCTGGCGGCATCGGGCAGCGACTGGCCCCAGGTCTGGGTATGCAGGGATTCGTTCATGAGGTGGCCTCCTGTGGAAGTCAAGCGGATGGTCCGCAGATGGGCGCATTCTAGGGGGCTTCAAGGGGCGGGCAAGTGTCGGGGAATTCCCCTGTGCGGCGCGGGCGAATCGGCTGGGCCGGGGCGGTATGCTCGGGGGCATGAAAACCACGCATTCCCTGGAACTGGCCGACGTCAAGGCCATCGCCGCCGCGGCCGAAGCCGAGGCCCTGAAGAACAAATGGGCGGTCACCATCGCCATCGCCGATGCCGGCGGTCACCTGCTGTGGCTGCAGCGCCTGGACGGCGCCCCCCCCATCTCCTCGCACATCGCCCCGGCCAAGGCGCACACCGCCGCCCTGGGCTGCCGCGAGAGCAAGGTCTATGAGGACGTCATCAACGGCGGCCGCGTGTCCTTCCTGAGCGCCCCGGCCATCCAGGGCATGCTCGAAGGCGGCGTCCCGGTCATGAAGGACGGCCTGTGCATCGGCGCCGTCGGTGTGAGCGGCGTCAAGTCCAACGAGGACGCGCAGATCGCCAAGGCCGGCATCGCCGCCATCGGCCTCTGATCCTCGCCACCCAATGAAAAGCCCCGGCATGCCGGGGCTTTTTCATGGGTGATCGCCGGAGCGCCTCACTTGCCCTTGGGGTCGGTCACGAAGCCGATGCGGCGCAGGCCCGCCTGCTGGGCGGCGGCCATGGCCTGGGCCACCCGCTCGTAGCGCACGTTGCGGTCGCCGCGCAGGTGCAGCTCGGGCTGGGGGTCCTTGGCGGCCTCGGCCGCCAGGCGGGCCGGCAGAGCCTCGTCGCTCACCTCGGCCTCGTTCCAGAAGTAGCGGCCCTGCGCGTCCACCGAGAGCTGTATGGTCTGCGGCTTGTCCTGCTGGCGCTGGTTGCTGGCACGGGGCAGCTCGACGTTGACCGCATGCTTCATGACCGGGATGGTGACGATGAAGATGATCAGCAAAACCAGCATGACGTCATGTTGATCTCGTTCATCACCTCGTCGGCGTCGTCCTGGGTGCCGAAGGCCATGGTCAACCGCCTTTCTTCATCGGGACGACGTTGCCGCCGGCGTCGCCCGAGGCCACGCGGGCGCCGGTGACGAAGTAGGCGTGCAGGTCATGGGCGAAGCGATTGAGCTTGGCCAGCACGCCCTTGTTGCCGCGGACCAGGGCGTTGTAGCCCAGCACGGCGGGAATTGCCACCGCCAGCCCCAGGGCGGTCATCACCAGGGCCTCGCCCACCGGGCCGGCGACCTTGTCGATGGTGGCCTCGCCGGCGCTGCCGATGGACAGCAGCGCGTGGTAGATGCCCCAGACGGTGCCGAACAGGCCGACGAAGGGCGCGGTGGACCCGACCGAGGCCAGGATGGCCAAGCCCGACTGCAGGCGGGCGGTGGCCTCGTCGATCGCGTTGCGCAGGCTGCGGGTGACCCAGTCGCTCACGTCCAGCGCGTCATGCAGCTGGGGCTGGGTGTGGCGGTGGTGGGCGGTGGCCTCGCGGCCGGCGACGGCCAGGCGGACGAACTCGTTGCCGGCCTCGCTTCCCAGATGCGCCATCGCCCGCTCGAGGTCGGCCGCGTGCCAGAAGGCCTCGGTGCGGCGGGCCTGGGCCACGTGGCGGCGCAGGTCCAGCGCCTTGGTGAGGATCACGATCCAGGAGGCCAGCGACATCGCCAGCAGCAGGAGGGCGACGGCGCGGGTGACGAAGTCGCCCTGGCTCCAGAGGTGGCCGAGGCCGAATTGGGTTTCCATGTTCTTGTTTACTCCAGGACGAAATCGATGGGGACGTTGAACCACATGGCCTCGGGGACGCCGCCGCGCTTGCCGGGGATGTAGCGCCACTTGAGGGCCGTGGCCAGGGCGGCCTGGTCCAGGCGGTCATGGCCGCTGGACTGGCGGATCTCCGCCTTCTGCGGCAGGCCGTCGGTGCCGATCAGCACGCGGACGACCACCTTGCCCTGCTCGCCCATGCGCTTGCTCAGGGGCGGGTAGGGCGGCTTGGGGTTGCGCAGGTAGTCGGCGTCGCTCGAGGGCAGCTCGACCCGGGCCGGGGCGGACGGCGCGGCAGCGGCTGCTGCTGCGGTGCCCGTGGCCGGGGCGGTGGCCCCAGAGGGCGCGTGGGTCGACTGAGTTGCGGACGGCGCGGGGCCGGCCGCTGCCTGGATGGCGGGCACCGGCGCCGGGGTGGGCGAGGGCGCTGGCGCGGGTACTGCCACGGGCGCCGGCACCGGCCGGGCGGCCCTGGGCGGCTCAGGCGCTTTCGGTTGGGTCTGGGGGGCAGGGGTCGGCGCTGCAGCGGGGGCTGGCCCCAGGATCTCCGCCATCACCACCGCCGGAATGGCGAATTCGACCGTGCGCCGCAGCATGCCAGTGGCAACGGCCCACAGCACGGCCACGTGCAGCAGCACGACGACGGCGGTGATGGCCAGTTGGCGTTGTCGGGCGGACAAGGGGCGGACGGTCGCGAGGGTCAAGGACGGGAGTGTAGAAGCGGCGCTCAGCGTCGCAGGGCCCAGCAGGCGCCCCCGACGACACAGGCCAGGCAGACGATCAGGCCGGGGAGAAGAGCCATACCGGGCGCTCCATCGGGACGGGCAGGGGGGCTGGCGCGGCCCGGGCCTGCGGGGCGGGTGCCCGGCCGGCGGCCGCGCACTGGTCGACCAGCTCACGGGCGCAACCCTCGCACTGGCCACATTGGGTGGCCACGCCCAGCTCCAGCTGGATGTCGCTGAAATCCAGCTCGGCCTGGACGTGGTGGGCGATTTCCCGGTCGGAGACCCGGTTGCAGACACAGACGATCATGAGTTTTGCAGCCGCAAGTAAGAACGATTCGCATTCATTGTATGATCCGCCCGCCCGATGTCAAGCCCGACACCCGCAAAAAACAGCCCCTGCGATGCCCCTCTCCCAGCCCGCCACTTTTCCCCCGGCCACCTCCTTCGAGCGTCCGGTTTCCGCTGATTCCCGCCTGCTCCCTCTGGCCGCCCTGATGCTGGCCGGCTCGCTGGGCGCAGCTCCCCAGGTCCAGGCGCAGGCCCAGCCCGCGGCCACGGCCGCTCCGGCGCCTGCCGAAGCCGAGCGCACCCTGCGCACCGTCACCGTGACGGACACGCTGGAGGAGGTGAAATCCAAGGAGACCCTGCATGCCACCCGCACCCGCATCGGCAAGGGCAACCAGTCCCTGCGCGACATCCCGCAGACAGTCACGGTGATGACCGAGCGCCTGATGGACGACCGCAACCTCGACGACTTCCGCGAGGTGCTCAAGACCACCGCCGGCGTGACCTTCCAGGCCGGCGAAACCGGCGAGGAGGACGTGCGCCTGCGTGGCTTCTCCCTGGTGCAGGCCGGCGACGTCTACGTGGACGGCCTGCGCGACGCCTCCCTCATCGAGCGCGACACCTTCAACCACGAGCGCATCGAAGTCCTCAAGGGCTCGGCCTCCATGCTGTTTGGCAAGGGCTCGACCGGCGGCGTGGTGAACCAGGTGAGCAAGCAGCCTTTCCTCATGACCCAGCACGAGGTCAACACCACCGCCGGCAGCGGCCAGAGCCTGCGCCTCACCGGCGACTTCAACTGGCAGACCGGCGAGTCGGCCGCCCTGCGCCTGAACGTGATGAAGCAGAAGGCCGACAACTGGGGCGCCAAGGTCGACAAGCAGGGCTTCGCGCCAACCTACCGCTGGGGCATCGGCGAGCGCGACGAGTACACGGTGGGCCTGTACCACATGGAGAGCGACGGCCGCCCCCTCTATAACCACCCCTGGCTGATCGACAACGGCAGCTCGGTGGCGAGCAACAACACCAGTGGCCGCATCGTGCCTGTGCTGCCCGCGAAGAACTTCTACGGTCTCGCCAGCGACACCCTGCGTACCACTTCCAGCTTCGTCACCCTGAGCCACAAGCACCGGTTGGACTCGGACGGGGAGTTCAAGACCGTCCTGCGCCATGGCCACTACGAGCGTGACCTGTGGGCGCACGCCATGGCCTGGTGCAACAACACCGCCTCCACCAGCGGCGCCAATGCGGCGGCCGGCTGGGCCCAGCGCGCCGCCTGCGCCAGCCAGGGGCCGATCACCAGCCTGTCCCAAGTCACTGGCGACACCGTCCTCACCCGAACCGGCAAGGGCCGCCGTGGTGAAAGCGAGATTTCCCAGGCCCAGTTCGAGTACACCGGCGGCTTCCAGGGCCTGGGCCGCAAGCACGAGCTGATCGCCGGCGCCGACCTGGTGCGGGACATCGCCCAGCGAAACAACAGCGCCGGCGGCAGCGCCCTCTACAACACCAGCGCGACCAGCACCGGCACCGCCAACCCCGACGCGGCCTACACCACCACCGTCGGCACGCCCGACGACGGCGAGTCGCGCGCGGACACCCGCAGCATCGCGATGAACCGCTTCCGTTCCTACACCGTCGGCGTCTACGCCCAGGACTCGGTGCACCTGGCGCCGCAGGTCAAGGCCGTGGCCGGCCTGCGCATGGACCGCTTCACCGCGATCTACAACGACACCAGCGGCAACCGCTTCGCGATGGCCGAGACCCTGTTCAGCCCCCGCGTGGGCCTGCTGTGGCAGCCGAGCGAAACCGCCTCCTACTACGGCTCCTACGGCAGCTCGTACAACACCTCGGGCGACACCTACCAGTACGCGATCAACCAGGCCCTCACCGGCACCAACAGCACGCTGGTCAACACCCCGCCCGAGAAGAGCCGCAACTTCGAGGTCGGGGGCAAGTGGGACGTGTTGAACCAGAAGGCCATGCTGGGCGTCGCGCTGTTCCACTCCGAGAAGTACAACGAGCGCAACACCGACGTCGACTCGGCCGCCAACCAGTACCTGCTCTCGGGCAAGCGCCACGCCACGGGCATGGAGTTCAACTTCGCCGGCCGCCTGACCCCCGCCTGGGACCTGTTCTACAACCACAGCTGGATCCCCGAGGCCAAGATCGACGTCTCCTCGGCCACCGGTAACGCGCAGCGCGAGGGCGACCGCCCCGGCCTCACCCCCCGGCACAGCGCCAGCCTCTGGAGCACCTACCGCCTCGCGCCCAAGTGGCGGGTCGGCGCGGGCGTGAACTACCGCGGCGAGCAGAGCCCCGACCAGAACCGCAACCTGGTGGCCTCGGCCTTCACCACCGCCGACGCGATGGTGGAGCACAACCTGGGCGCGAACATGATCGCCAAGCTCAACGTCACCAACTTGACCAACAAGTTGTACGCGGACCAGCTCTATCGCGGCTTCTACGTGCCGGGCGCCACCCGCCGGGTGGAGCTGAGCCTCAAGACCCTGTTCTGAAGCGGCCGCGCCCCCGTCTCCCGCCGAAGGAAAGGCCCGCCATGCTGCTGCACCTGAAGAACCTGCTCACCGCCGAGGAACTGAAGAG
>CAZCTU010000112.1:0-5602 GCA_964501495.1 uncultured Ramlibacter sp. | reverse complement strand
CGTGTTCACCGTGAACACCCCGGTGCAGTGGGCACTGGCGCGCTACATGGAAGACCCGGCGCCCTACCTCGAGCTCTCCGCCTTCTACCAGCGCAAGCGGGACCTGTTCCGCGCGGGCCTCGCCTCGACGCGGCTCAAGCTTCTGCCCTGCGAGGGCACCTACTTCCAGTGCGTGGACATCTCGGCCGTCTCCGACCTGTCCGAGGCCGACTTCTGCCAATGGCTCACCCGCGAGATCGGGGTCGCCGCGATTCCGCTCTCGGCCTTCTACGGCCAGGGCTTCGACCAGCGGGTGGTGCGCTTCTGCTTCGCCAAGAAGGACGAGACCCTGCACGCCGCGCTCGAGCGACTCGCCGGGCTCTGAACGCGGCCGGGCCCGGCTTCCGTGATTTTCTGCACGGACCAGCCGCTGTTGCGCAAGTAACGGCGATTGCAGCGATCAAAACAGAGGACTAGACTGACACGGCACCCGCCCCGTGCCGTGAACCCTCGCTCCTCATGATCGCACCTGCCCCTCACCGCCCGGCCCACGCCCCCTCCTCCGCCCCTGCGCAAGCGAACCCCGACGACCGGGGCGCGCTGGCGCGCATGGTCATGGCCCTGTTCGACCACTGGGCGATCGACACCGAGGACCAGGCCGCCCTGCTCGGCCTCGCGCCCGGCAACCGGGCGGCGCTGGCGCGCTACCGCAAGGGAGAGCCCATCGGCTCCAGCCGCGACCAGTACGAGCGGGTCGGCCACCTCCTGGGCATCCACAAGAACCTGCGCCTGCTGTTCCCGCACAACCGCGACCTGGCCTACCGCTGGATGACCACCCCCAACCTGGCCTTCGGCCATCGCAGTCCGGTGGCGGTGGCCCGTGAGTGGGGCTTCGCCGGGCTGCTGATGGTGCGCGCCTACCTGGACCGCGCCCGTGGCGTCTGACCCGGCCCCGCCTCCGTCCTTCTGGCCCGCCCTGCGGGTGGCCGACGTGCAGAAGGACCTGCTGCGCAACATCGTCTCGCTGCGCATGTCCCAGGACCTGTTCGACGACCTGAGCACCGACCCGGCCGAGATGCGCATCGCGCAGCAGGTGGAGGACGAGGTCAAGCCGCCGCTCTTTGCCTCGCTCACCCCGGTGATCCACCGCCCCTTCGAAGAGGCCCAGTGGGCCAATGCCATCGGCTGGCCCTTCCGGCACTGGCAAGGGAGCCGCTTTTCCGAGGGGCGCTTCGGCGTCTGGTACGGCGCGGACACGCTCGAGACCACGGTGCGCGAGTCGGCCCACCACTGGGTCAACGGCCTGCTGCGCGACGCCGGCTTCGAGCACGAGCCGGTGGTGGGCGAGCGCAAGGTCTACGCGGTGGCCTGCGCCGCCGCCCTGCTGGACGCGCGGGCCGCCTCTCGGCACGCCCCGGGCCTGCTCGACCCGGCGGACTACGCCCCGGCCCGGGCCCTGGGCCGGCGCCTGCATGCCGAAGGCCACCCGGGCCTGCTCACTCCCTCGGTGCGCCACCGCGGCGGCCACACCTACGCCATGTTCAACCCCGCGGTGCTCTCGCAGCCCAGGCTGCATGCCCAGCTCACCTACCGGCTGCAGGACGGCCAGCTGCGGGTCGAGAAGGCGCCGGGCCGGCGCTGGCTCTCGATCCCGCTGGCCGAGCTCTAGTCGGCCTGCCGCGGCGGACTCAGGCCGCCAGCAGCCCCATCCGCTCGTTGAACCCGCGGCAGTCGCTCTCGAAGCGGCGGATCTCGGCCAGCGCCTCCTTCAGGCTCATCTCACCCGCGACCATCAGCCGGCCGGCCAGGTGCTCGGTCAGGGGCTTGAGGCGCGAGAGCAGCTCGCGGGTCTCGTCATACAGGCGCTCGCTCTGCGCCTCCATGATGGCGCGAGTCTCCTCGTCCACCTGGCCGCCGCCGTCCTGCGACAGCGCGCCGAAGTTGAGGCGGGTGCGCCGGTACATGCCCAGTTCGGCCACCGCATGGTGCAGGAGGCGGGTCACCCGGCTGATGTCGTTGTGCGCGCCGTTGGTCGTGCCCTCCTCGCCGAAGAACAGCTCCTCGTTGGCCATGCCGCCCAGGAGCACCCGCACGTCGTGCTCGATGTCGCCCTTGGTCTTGAGCAGGTTGGCGTCCTGCTTGTGGAAGACAAAGCCCAGCGCGTTGCTCCGCGGGTTGGCCTTGAGCGAGATCTTGATCGTCTTCATCTCGGCCAGGATCCGCTCCCAGTCGCCCTCGCAGCGCGCGCGCTCCTGCTCGAAGTCGACCAGGAAGTGGCCCCACTCGTGCACCGCGATCACCCGGCGGTCGCGTTCGCGCTCCTGAGTGGTGCTGGTGTTCACGTTGCCCACCAGCACCCGCTCGGCGGCCTGCATCAGGGTGGCCGCGCCGATCATCTCGCCGGCCTGCACCGCGCTGATGCCGGCCTGGTTGACGATGGTCTCGAGGTCGGAGGGGCTGCGGCCCTCGGTGATCTCCACCAGGTGGCGCAAGTCCAGGTCAGGCAGCACCTTGACGGCGCGCCGATCGAGGTAGTGCCGGATGATGGATTCACGCTCGCCCTTGTTCGGCAGGCGGAAGTCCACCTTCATCTGGAAGCGGCGCAGCATGGCTTCGTCCATCGGCATCTGCTCGCTGTTGAAGTTGCTCGCCACGATCCAGATGATCTCGGCATCGCCCTTGGTGCGTACCCCGTCCAGCACCGCCAGCAGCATGTTCTGCGTGTCGTCGTCGAACTTGCGGTGGCCGCCGCGCTTCATGAACAGGTCCTGCGCCTCGTCCAGGAAGACGATGCAGCGCTTGCGCCGCTGGGCCATCGAGACGATGCGCCCCAGGGTGTTGGCGCCGCCGCCTACGTAGCCTGTCTCCAGATTCACCGCCGAATGGAACAGGATGGGCAGATTGAGTTCCTTGGCCAGATAGCTTGCCAGCTTGGTCTTGCCGGTACCGGCCGGGCCGCTGAACATCACGTTGAAGGGCTTGTCGATGCCGTACTCGGCGTAGTCCGCACGGCGCTGGTACTGGTCCCGGATCTGCGCGACCTCGGACTTGATGTCGTCCATGCCCACGAGGTCCTCTAGGCTGCCCTGCACCTGCCCGGGCTCGATGAAGCGCAGCGACTTGTGCTGGCCGCGCAACTGGAAGAACAGGAAGCCGATCAGGCCCAGGGTCAGCGCCCCCGAGAGCACGCCGCTCACGCCGGCCTTCCAGGCGTCCTTCTCGGACTGCGGGCGGGCGCCAGCGAAGCGCTGGTCGAGGCGCTCGACCAGGGCCAGGCTGCCGGCCGACAGCTCGGAGCGCGGCACGAACACCAGCTTGCTCCCCCAGGGCGCGCCGACAGCGCGCTCGGCGAAGATCTGCGTTTCCATGTCGGAGGGATAGAAGGCGTGCAGCTTGCCGCCCGCGCTCACCAGCACGAAGCGCTCGGACATGTTCCAGAGAAGTGGCTTGTAGACCACGGTGATCCGCTCCACCGGCTGCTGCGCCAGGAAGCCCAGAAGCGAGCCGCTGCCGAAGACGACCGGCAGCCGCTCGTCGACCTGCCAGGGGCTCTCGCCGCTCTGGCTGGCCATCCTCTCCACCTCCAGCGCCACCTGCGACTGCCGCTGCCACAGCGCCAGGGCGTACAGCCCGCTGGCCGGAATGGCCAGGGCCAGCGCCAGCAGCACGCACTTGAGGCCGGGGCTCTGGATGGCGAACCAGTCCGCCAAGCGGCGGGCGGCCTTGCCCACACTTTTGCGTACGGCGGCCCACCAACCGCCCTGGGGGCCTTCGTCATTGGTGAAGCCGGGGCGCGGCTCGAGGCCGGCCTCGGCGTTGGCGTCGAACGTGCAGGGGCGTGCGTTCAGTTCCGTCATGGACTCGCTTTCATCAAATGTCGGAGTCATCCTACGAACGCAAGCCGATTCCGGACCATATGGCGCGCCAAGGGCGCACGGACAGGCCCTCGCCGTGCGGAATTCACGGGGGAACCCGGACGCCGCGCGCGGAGTCGAAGCCCGGTGCCGGGCCTTCTTGGAGTTTCTTCCCCCGGCACTTCTCCCCCGGAAAGCCCGCGGCACACGCCGCCGGCAAGCTCACCGGGGGATTTTTTTGGGCGACGGTCCTGCCGCCCGACCGCCTCTGCCGTCGCGTCGATAATCGGCGGGTGAATTCCGCTCCGCAGTCCCCCCCCATTCCCACCCCGGCCGAGCCCGGCGACGAACGCCAGGCGCCGGCGTCGCTGACCGAGATCTTCATCGCCTTCACCCAGATGGCCCTGCAGGGCTTCGGCGGCGTGCTGGCGGTGGTGCAGCGCGAGATGGTCGAGCGCCGCCGCTGGATGAGCCGTGACGAATTCGTCGAGGAATGGGCGGTGGCCCAGGTCATGCCGGGGCCCAATGTGATCAACCTCGCCATCATCTTCGGCCTGCGGCACTTTGGCTGGCGCGGCGCCCTCGTGGGCATCGCCGGCCTGCTGACTGCGCCGACCTGCGTGGTCCTGAGCCTGACCCTGCTCTATGCGCAGTTCGCCCATGTGCCCCAGGTCCAGGCGGCGCTGCGCGGCATGGGCGGCGTCACCGCCGGCCTGATCGCGGCCACTGGCCTCAAGCTCATGCCCACGCTGGCACGCCATCCCCTGGGCTGGCGCCTGGCCGCCGTGTTCAGCGTCCTCACCTTCATCGGGCTCGCGCTTCTGCGCCTGCCCCTGGTCTGGCTGCTGCTGGCCCTGGGCGGCCCGAGCTGCTACCTCACCTGGCGCAGGCTGGGTGCGGGCAAGGAGGCGGGCCAATGACCGCGGCGCTCCAGAACCTGTTCGCGGCGCTCGACTGGTTCGCGCTGCTGACCCACTTCATGGGCCTGTCCCTGCTGGCGGTGGCCGGCGCGATCAGCACCGCGCCCGACATGCACCGCTACCTGGTCGATGACCGGCGCTGGCTCAGCGACACCCAGTTCACCGAATCCATCGCCATCGCCCAGGCGGCGCCCGGCCCCAATGTGCTCTTCGTCGCGCTCATGGGATGGAACGTGGGCTTCAACGCGGCCAGCTGGGCCGGCGGCGCGCTCGGCCTCTTCATCGCCATGATCGGCATCATGGCGCCGAGCTCGCTGCTGACCTACGCCACCGCCCAATGGAGCCAGCGAAACCGGGAGCGGCGGGAGGTGCGCGCCTTCAAGCAGGGCATGACCCCGATCGTGATCGCGCTCATGGCCGGCACCGGCTGGGTGCTGGCCACGGCGCAAGGCTACGCGCTGTCTCAGCTGCCGCTGTGGGGCCTGGTGCTGGTGTCCACCCTGCTGGTCTGGCGCACCGACATCCACCTGCTGTGGATGCTGGCCGCGGGCGCGCTGATGGGCGCGCTCGGCTGGGTCTGATCAGGCCAGGCGCTGGCGGCGGGCCTCGTAGAGGCAGACGCCACTGGCCACCGAGACGTTGAGGCTCTCGACCGCCCCGCACATCGGGATGTGCACCAGCTCGTCGCAGGTCTTGCGCGTGAGCTGGCGCATGCCCGGCCCCTCGGCGCCCAGCACCAGGGCCACCGGCGTCTTCAGGTCGACCTGGTAGATGGACTTGTCGGCCTCTCCGGCGGTGCCGATGCACCAGATGTTGCGCTCCTGCAGCTCGCCCAGGGTGCGGGCCAGG
>CAZCTU010000111.1:0-5733 GCA_964501495.1 uncultured Ramlibacter sp. | reverse complement strand
CGCGCGCTGGCCAAGCAGCTCGGTTGCGACCTGGCCATCATCGACAAGCGCCGGCCCAAGGCCAACGTGAGCGAGGTGATGCACGTCATCGGCGACATCGAGGGCCGCAACTGCGTGATCATGGACGACATGATCGACACCGCCGGCACCCTGGTGAAGGCGGCCGAAGTGCTCAAGGAGCGCGGCGCCAAGAGCGTCTACGCCTACTGCACCCACCCCATCTTCTCCGGCCCGGCCATCGAGCGGCTCTCCAAGGGCACGGCCCTGGACGAGGTGGTGGTGACCAACACCATCCCGCTGCGTGGCGCGGCCAAGGACTGCAAGAAGATCCGCCAGCTGTCGGTGGCCTTCCTGTTCGCCGAGACGATCCAGCGCATCGCCAAGGGCGAGTCGGTGATGAGCCTTTTCTCGGAGCAGGAAAACCTGTTCTGAGCGTTCCGGCCGCCTGCAAGGGCGGCCACCCCCGCCGGCCTCGCGTGACAGCAGGCCGGTTTTTTCAACCCGGGTCACACTGGTCGCGGTGGACCCTTGAGGAGTGAGCTATGAAATTCGTCGCTTTTGAGCGCGCCAAGCAGGGTACGGGTGCGAGCCGCCGTCTGCGCAACTCGGGCAAGACGCCCGGCATCGTCTACGGTGGCAAGGGTGAACCCCTGCTGATCGAGCTGGACCACAACGCCCTGTGGCACGCCCTGAAGAAGGAAGCCTTCCACGCCTCCATCCTCGAGATGGAAATGGCCGGCAAGACCAGCAAGGTCCTGCTGCGTGACGTGCAGTACCACCCCTTCAAGCAGCTCGTCCTGCACGTCGACTTCCAGAAGGTCGACGCCAACACCAAGCTGCACATGAAGGTGCCGGTCCACTACGTGAAGGCCGAGGAGTCCCAGGCCGTCAAGTTCGAGGCCTGCGTCGTCAACCACGTGATCTCCGAGCTGGAAGTGGCCTGCCTGCCCGCCGACCTGCCCGAGTTCATCGAGGTCGACCTGTCCGGCCTGAAGAAGGGCATGTCCCTGCACCTGGACGACATCCAGCTGCCCAAGGGCGTGACTGCCGTCACCCACGGCAAGAAGAACCCGGTGCTGGTCTCGGTGGTGTCCACCGTCGCCGAAGAAGCCGCTGCCCCCGCCGCTGAAGCCGCTCCCGCGGCCGACGCCAAGGCTGCCGCCAAGAAGTAAGCGCCCTGCGCTTGCTGTGAAGGCCCGCCTCGCGCGGGCTTTTTCATTTCCGGCCTGCCCGGCCTCGTGTGCGCCGGGGCACCCTCCTCGTTTCGCTTCTAATCAGCACCATGATCAAGCTCTTCGTCGGCCTGGGCAACCCGGGCACCGAGTACGAGGCCACCCGCCACAACGCGGGCTTCTGGTGGGTCGACGGCCTGGCCCGCGACCTGGGCCTGCACCTGTCGAATGACCGGGCCTACCACGGCCTGGTGGCGCGCGGCAGCGTCAAGGGCCAGAACGTCTGGCTGCTGGAGCCGCAGACGTACATGAACCTCTCGGGCAAGTCGGTGGCGGCGCTGGCGCGCTTTTTCAAGATCCAGCCCGAGGAGATCCTGGTGGTGCACGACGAGCTCGACGTGCCCCCGGGCCAGGCCAAGCTCAAGTTCGGGGGCGGCCATGGCGGCCACAACGGCTTGCGCGACATTCACGCGCAACTGGGAAGCGCCGACTACTGGCGGCTCCGCATCGGCATCGGCCACCCGGGCGACAAGAACGAGGTCGCCGACTATGTGCTGCGTAAGCCCTCGCCGGAACACCGCACACTGATTGAAGAGTGCGTAGCCCGCACGCTCAAGGCCGCGCCCGACCTGCTGGCGGGCGAGATGACGCGGGCGACCAGCACGGTGCACACGCACAAGCCGCCAAGGCCGAAGCCGCCGAGGCCTGAGGGGGTCTGAAGGGATTCACAGGAAGGTCCGGGCCGGCGGGCTCGCCTCCCGGTTTATTTCGCAGCGTCCTTGGCCGCCGCCGCGGCCGTGAGCCGCAGATACCGCTGCATCAGCGTCTCCCGGCTCTCCACCCGCTCGGGGTTGACCGGGATGCAGGCCACCGGGCAGACCTGCACGCACTGGGGCTCGTCGAAGTGGCCCACGCACTCGGTGCACTTGTCCGGGTCGATCTGGTAGATCTCGGGGCCGAGGAAGATCGCCTCGTTCGGGCACTCGGGCTCGCACACGTCGCAGTTGATGCACTCGTCGGTGATCATGAGGGACATGGGGCGGCTCCGGGGATCGAGGGCTGAGGGTCGGGGGCATCCGGGAAAGCGCCCGGAAGGCGTCTCCTGATGATCTGGCATTATCCGTCGGGACATGGGCCTGTTTCTCGTCAAGCGTCTCATCACCCTGCTCGCCACCTTGGCGGGCACTTCGGTGGTGGTCTTCATGGTGCTGGAGGTGTTGCCCGGCAACGCCGCACAAATCCTCATGGGGCCCGACGCCTCGCCCGAGGCGGTGACCGCCCTGGCCACCAAGCTGGGGCTGGACCAGCCCGCCCTCGTCCGCTACTTCGACTGGATCGGCGGCCTCCTGACCGGCAACCTGGGCCTGTCCTACGCCTACAGCTCGCCGGTGTCCGAGCTGGTGCTCGAACGGCTGGCGCTGACCGTGCCGCTGGCCATTCTGGCCATGAGCTTCACCATCGTGCTGGCGCTGTCGGCCGGGGTCTATGCCGCCGCCCGCCACAACAAGCTGGGCGACGTCGGCCTCATGGGCCTGAGCCAGGTCGGCATCGCCATCCCCAACTTCTGGTTCGCCATCCTCCTGATCCTGCTGTTCTCGGTGCAGCTCAAATGGTTCTCGGCCGGTGGCTTCCCCGGCTGGGAGGACGGCTGGCTCGACGCCCTGCGCGCGCTGATGCTGCCGGCGCTGTCGCTGGCGGTGGTGCAGGCGGCCATCCTGGCGCGCATCACCCGCTCGGCGGTGCTCGAGGTGCTGCGCGAGGACTTCGTGCGCACCGCCCGCGCCAAGGGCGCCTCGCAGCGGCGTGTGCTCTGGGGCCATGTGCTGCGCAACGCCATGGTGCCGGTGATCACCGTGATGGGCCTGCAGTTCGCCGAGCTGCTGGCGGGCACCATCGTGGTCGAGAGCGTGTTCTACCTGCCCGGGCTCGGCCGCCTGATCTTCCAGTCGATCGCCAACCGCGACCTGATCGTGGTGCGCAACTGCGTGATGCTGCTGGCGGCGATGGTGGTCATCGTCAACTTCCTGGTCGACCTGCTCTACGCCGCGATCGACCCGCGGGTGAAGGCAAGCGACATATGACCTTCATTCAGCGCGCACGGCGCCACCCCAGTTTCGTGATCGGCGCGGTCCTCAGCCTCGCGCTGGCGCTGGCCGCCCTGCTCTCCCTGGTGTGGACGCCGCACTCGCCCTACGAGATCGACATGGCGCTGAAACTCCAGGCGCCCGGCGGTGGCTACTGGCTCGGCACCGACCCCTATGGCCGCGACATCGCCTCGCTGCTGCTGGTGGGGGCGCGCGCCTCCATCGTGGTCGGCGTTGTCGCGGTGGGTATCGGCCTGGTGGTCGGCACCGCGCTGGGCCTGCTGGCCTCGGCCCGCCGCGGCTGGACCGAGGAAATCATCATGCGCCTGGCCGACTTCGGCTTCGCCTTCCCGGCCATCCTCTCGGCCATCATGCTCACCGCCGTCTTCGGCCCGGGCATGGTGATCGCCATCGTCGCCATCGGCCTGTACAACATCCCCACCTTCGCGCGCATCACCCGCGCCAGCGCCAACGCGGTCTGGGGCCGCGAGTACGTGCTGGCCGCACGCGCCGCCGGCAAGGGCGCCTGGCGCATCACGATCGAGCATGTGCTGCCCAACATCGCCTCGGCGCTGATCGTGCAGGCCACCATCCGCTTCGCCATCGCCATCCTGGCCGAGGCCGCCCTGTCCTACCTGGGCCTGGGCACGCAGCCGCCGCAGCCCTCCTGGGGCCGCATGCTCAGTGAGGCGCAGACGCTCATGTTCCAGGCGCCGATGCTGGCGGTCTATCCCGGCGTGGCCATCGCCCTGGCGGTGCTGGGCCTCAACCTCCTGGGTGACGGCCTGCGTGACCTGTTCGACCCCAAGCTGGCCCGGCGCCGCTGAATCCGCACCCGACATGAGCCACGCCACCGCAACCGCGACCATCGGAAGTGCCGAGTCCGGACCGCTGCTCGAAGTGAACAGGCTGCGCATCGTGCTGCCCACCGCGCGCGGGCCGGCGGTGGCGGTGCGCGACCTCTCTTTCACCCTGGCCCGCGGCGACACCCTGGGCCTGGTGGGCGAGTCCGGCTGCGGCAAGTCGCTCACCGCCCTGGCGCTCATGGGCCTGCTGCCCGAGGGCGCCGAGGTCACCGGCAGCATCCGACTGCAGGGGCGCGAGCTGGTCGGCCTGCCCGAGCGGCAGATGGCCGCCCTGCGCGGCGACCGCATTGCCATGGTCTTCCAGGAGCCGATGACCGCGCTCAACCCGGTGCACACCGTGGCCCGCCAGGTGGCCGAGCCGCTGCGCCTGCACAAGGGGCTCAGCGCCGCGCAGGCCCGGGCCGAGGCCATCGCCCTGCTCGATCGCGTCGGCATCCCCGACGCCGCCCGCCGCGCCGACGCGTATCCGCACCAGTTCTCCGGTGGGCAGCGCCAGCGCGTCACCATTGCGATGGCCCTGGCCTGCGGCCCCGACCTGCTGATTGCCGACGAGCCCACGACGGCGCTGGACGTGACGGTGCAAAAGCAGATCCTCGACCTGGTGCGCGAGCTGGTGACCGAACGCGGCATGGCGATGGTCCTGATCTCGCACGACCTGGGCGTGATCGCCCAGAACGTGGCGCGCATGCTGGTGATGTACGGCGGCACGCAGGCCGAGAGCGGGCCCACCCGCGAAGTGTTCGCGCACCGGCGCCACCCCTACACCCAGGGCCTGTTCGCGGCCCGGCCCGGCCTGCTCGCTGCCAAGGGCGCGCGGCTGCAGACCATCGCGGGGACCGTGCCGGAACTGGCCGCCCTGCCCTCTGGCTGCACCTTCGCCGGCCGCTGCGCCTGGACCGAAGACCGTTGTCGCGACACCCCGCCGCCGGCGGTGGACGTGGGCCCCGGCCACCAGGCGCGCTGCCTGCGGCTGGACGTGGTGCCGGAGGCCGGGACCAAGCACCGGGCCGACCCGCCCGATGCAAACCGGAGAGCCGCCGAATGAGCGCCGGGCCGAACCCTTTCCAAGCCGCCGGCCGAGCCACGGCCCCGGCGTCCGGCGCCCCCCTGCTCCAGGTCGAGCACATGGTGCGCCACTACCCGCTCCCGCGCGAGCGGCTGCTGCAGCCGCCGCCGGTGGTGCAGGCCCTGCGCGGGGTGAGCTTCTCGCTCCAGGCCGGGCGCAGCCTGGGCATCGTGGGAGAGTCCGGCTCGGGCAAGTCCACCCTGGCCCGCCTGGTGATGGCGCTGGACAAGCCCACCGCCGGCCGGGTGCTGCTGGACGGCCGCGACCTGCACGCCCTGCCCCGCGAGGAACTGCGCCGCGCGCGCCGCGACTTCCAGATGGTGTTCCAGGACCCCTACGGCTCGCTCGACCCGCGGCAGACGGTTGAACGCATCGTCACCGAGCCGCTGGCGGCCCAGGGCGAGCGGGATGCCAGCACGTTGCGACGCCGCGCCGCCGAAGTGGTCGACTCGGTGGGCCTGCGCGCCGGCGACCTGGACAAGTACCCGCATGAATTCTCCGGCGGGCAGCGCCAGCGCATCGCGATCGCACGGGCGCTGATCACC
>CAZCTU010000110.1:0-5744 GCA_964501495.1 uncultured Ramlibacter sp. | reverse complement strand
CCCGGGCGGGCCAGGGTGGCAGGGTAGACTACAGGCCTTCCTCGGGAAGAGGGGGGCGTTAGCTCAGTTGGTTAGAGCAGGGGACTCATAATCCCTTGGTCACAGGTTCAAGTCCTGTACGCCCTACCATTCTTCAGGCACAAACTACTCTTCGCTCGAAGAGGCCACCCCGCCGCAGCCCTGAATTGGCGGCCTTTCTGGGAAAGTCTCTTGGACGCGTCGGGTGCGCCCAAACAAGAAATGCCTGTTTTTCGGGTGGCAATTTCTATCTTTTCTACGTTTTCTCTTGGACGTTTGGGGCAACGAATCAACGTCTTGAGAGCCTGCTGGCGGCCCGTAACGGGACATCTCTGAAAGTAGCAGCCCATTTGTCATGTCGCCAGACGTGGCGCTGGTGGCGAAGTGTTGGCAGCTCTTCGCTGCAGTTCCCCCTTCGAGTGATTTGCAGATGAATTGAATGGTGCGCCGGCAATATTTATTGTTGATTGTTATCGTAAATCGTTGTTTTTATTCAAAATTCCCTCTTTATTCTGTAGAAGTTCCGCTGAGCTTTTGTAGATAATGTGTCACACTGTCCGAGTTCCTCTGGGGCTCTCTGGACATGCCGGCCTTCCATCACCACGACCTTGGGCTCTTGAACCCCGCCTTCGACTCTCCGCTGGTCGATGTGGTTACCGAGCTTGAGCATTTGCGACGTCTGCAACTGGGCGGTAGCACTCCGGCCCCCGTTTTCTTCCAGCTCAAGTACATCTTCCACATGCTGGAGAGCTTGGGTTCGGCGCGAATCGAAGGTAACCACACGACACTGGCCGACTACGTCGAGAGCCGGTTGGAAGTCCAGCCGGCCAAGCTGAGCGACCAATTGCGCGAGATGGCCAACATCGAAGAGGCGATGACCTTCATAGAAGAGCACTTCGCGCCAGGGCAGGATGTCACGGAGCACTTCATCCGTGAGCTGCACGCCATGACGGTGCAAGAGCTGGAGCGCGAGGGGGACGACAACCCCGGCACCTATCGGGTGGGTCCCGTCCAGATTGCGCAGTCCGAACACCTGCCGCCCGAGGCGGTGGCCGTGCCGCAGTACATGGGCGAACTGGTTCAGTTCATCAACCACCCGCACCCTGCCAAATACGACCTCATCAAGGTGGCCTTGGCGCATCACCGCTTCGCATGGGTTCACCCCTTTGGCAATGGCAACGGCCGTTGCGTCCGCCTGCTGACCTATACGCTGCTCATCAAGTACGGATTCAACGTGAAGGCAGGTGGCCGGGTTCTCAACCCCACCGCCATCTTCTGCAACGACCGCGACCGGTACTACGCCATGTTGGGCAAGGCCGACACAGGTACCTTGGAAGGGCGCGAAGCTTGGAGCGTGTACGTGCTCAGTGGCATGCTGGACGAGCTTCGCAAGGTGGATCGCCTGACTGATGCGAGCTACCTCATCGAGCGCATCCTCGCGCCTGCCTTGCACTATGCCCGCGAGCGTGAGCTGGTCACCTCGATGGAAGAGCGGGTGCTACTGGTGACAGCGAGGCTGGGTGTCGCCAAGGCCAGCCACCTGAAGGACGCGATGCCTGAGCTGAACGAGCGCCAGCGGACTTACCAAATTGGCAAGCTGGTGGAGCGCGGCATGCTCGCCCCCATTCGCGAGGGGGCTCGGCAGTACACGGTCGGCTTCGCCAACAACTTTTTGATCCGTGGGGTCATCCGGGCGCTCGCCAGCGAGGGGTTCATTCCAGACACATTGACCCGACCACGATAACCACGACACGCAGGTCGGCGGCTCTTCCACCGTTTGTGCATGGCCAGATGTGTTGGTCTTGCGGGCAAGCCCCTCATTTCCATGCCGCTCATTCACGCTCTATTCCTCGCATGCATGATTGAGTGCGAATAAGAGAAAGTTCGTTTGAATCCCCATGGTCTACCACCTCATGCCTGCACCGCGTCGGCCGCCAGCAGGCGGGTCAGGCGGCTCACGTCGTCGAGTTCCTCGAATCGTTCCAGCGTCTCGAACAGGGGCGCGATCTGGTCCCCGGGCAGCGCGCGCTGCGCGCAGTCCTCGAACTTCTCCCACATCTCCTCGCGCGTCATCGGCGTGTCGCCGCCGCGGCCGACCAGCTGCTCGATGCGCCGAGCCAACCGCTGCCCGTCGTGGCGCCAGACGATGACCTCGGCGCCCCATTGTTCTTCCGCGTCGTCGGCCATGTCGGGGTGCGGACGCGCCTCGGTGACCGCCAGCAGCGCGCGGATGGCGGGTTCGGCATAGGCCTCGCCCTCGAAGTCCTTGAGCCGCACGCTGCCATCCAGGAGCGCGCGCGCCACCACGTACTGCACGCTGAACTTGGCCTCCAGCGGCGACTGCGGCAGCGGCGTGTCGGTATGCCGCAGCCGGCGGCCATGGGGAAGGATCTCGATGCGGGCCACGTCCTGCGCGCGCAGGCCTTCCTCGCGCACCAGCCGCAGCATCATGGTGATGGCGGGGTGCGTGCTGCCGCAGCAGGGGAACTGCTTGAGCGCGATGGTCTTGCCCTCGATCTCCAGCGGCGCGGCCCAGTCCTTGAACAACAGCTCGGTGTCGAAGGTGCCGACGCCGTTGAAGACGTGGAGGAAGCCCTGGGGGTCCTCCAGCGCGAAGGGCTCGGCGTCGTAGCCGGCCTGCGCCAGCAGGGCGGCCAGCAGGCCGTTGCGCGCGCACTGGCCGGCGTGGAAGGGTTTGACCATGGTGCCGAAATTGGCCTTGATGCCCGCGGCCATCGAGGCCGCGATGGACAGCGCGGTGGCGCATTGCGCCTCGTCCAGTGCCAGCAGGCGCGCCGCTGCCGCCGCCGCGCCAAAAGTGCCCAGAGTCGAGGTTGGGTGCCAGCCCTTGTCGTAGTGGTGGAAGCCCAGGGCCCGCGCCATCCGGATCTCGACTTCCACGCCCACCACATACGCCAGCAGCAAGTCCTCGCCCGGCAGGCCGCGTTCTTCGCCCAGCGCCAGCATCACCGGCAAGAGAGGCACGGTGTGGTGCCCGCCCATGATGCTGCTGAAGTCGTCGTAGTCCAGTGCATGGGCCGCCGTTCCGTTGACCAGGGCCGCTTCGAGGGCGCTGGTGACGGTCGAGGTCCCGATCACGCGGCATCGGCCCGGCGCCTGGGCCACGCCCGGCGTGCGCAGCAGGATGCGGGTGGCGTCCTCCACGCTGCCCGCCAGGGAGACGCCGATCGCATCGATCAGGCAGGTCTTGGCCTGTTGGATGGCCAGGGGCGTGAGATCGGCCTTGCCGATGGACAGGACCTTGCGGGCCAGGCGGCGCGTCAGCGCCTCGGCGGGAAGGGTGGGGTTTTTCATCAGTCGTTCAAATGCCGGGGCGTTGTCACTGCGCGGTGATGCGCCGTTCGGCGATCACCTTGCCCCAGGCCTTGGTCTCGCTGTCCAGGAAGGCGGCGAGTTCCTCGGGCGTGGAGGCCTTGGGCACCAGGCCATGCTGGGCGAGCGCAGCAATCACGTCGGGCGAGGTGAGGGCATTGACCACCTCGGTGTTCCATCGCTTGACCAGCGCGGGCGGTGTCTTCCCGGGCAGCACGAAGGCGTACCAGTTCGTGGCGTTGAAACCCGGCAGGCCTGACTCGGCGACGGTGGGCACCTTGGGCAGATCGGGCGAGCGTTCGACGCCGGTGGTGGCCAGGGCCACGACCTTCTTCGACTCCAGGAAGGGACCGGCCGACGCGGGCGTTGCGTAATAGGCCGACACCTGCCCGCCCAGGAGGGCGGTCATGGCCGGTGCGCCGCCCTGGAAAGGCACGTGGAGGATGTCGACACCGGCGCGCTGGTTGAACATCTCGCCGGCCAGGTGGGAGGCGGTGCCCACACCGCCCGACGCGAAGCTCATCTTCTTGCTGTCCCGCTTGGCCAGGGCCATGTACTCCTGCAGGGTCTTGACCCCCAGCTCCGGACGGACGATCAGCACATTGGGAAACACGGCGGCCATGGACACCGGCGCCAGATCACGCTGCGGGTCGTGCGTGATCTTCATCATGTGGCGGTTGATGGCCAGGGAACCGATGGACGCCAGCAGCAGCGTCGAACCGTCCGGTTCGGCCTGCACGACCGCCTGCTGGGCGATGTTGCCGCCAGCCCCGGGCCGATTCGAGACCACCACCGGCTGCTTGAGCGTCTGGCCGAGTTTCTGCGCCACGGCCCGCGCAATCGTGTCGATCGCACCGCCGGCGGGGAAGCCCACCACCAGGTTGATTGGCCTGGCGGGGGGGAAGTCCTGGGCCTGGGCGGACACGCCCAGGAGGCCGGCGCCGGCCAGCGCCAGGGTGGCGCTCCACCGGAGCAGGTGTGCGCGCCGTCCCCTGGCGGAAGGCTCCTGCGCCGCGGGCGGCACGAAGGTCGGGTGGGAGGCCTGGGGCTGGCCGCAGGCGGGGGAAGGGCTGTTGTGTCCGGTCATGTCTCGCTCCTCGGGTGGAAAGGGAGCGACCATGGCCGATGCAGCCTGGCGCCCATCTGTTTTGTCGACAGTATTGCATAACTGTCGTCCAGATGGTGTTTTTGTGATTTAAATCAAATTATTGTTGACTTTAGGTCGACCGAGACCGTCTCAACCCCGCGCCAGGGCCATCGCCCGTTCCCGTGCCCCGCGCAGGTGGGCGCGCATGGCGGCTTCGGCGCCGTCGCCGTCGCGGGCGTGGATGCGGTCGATGATGGCCTGGTGCTCGGCCAGGCTGTCGGACACGTCGGGCCGCCTGGCGGCCTGGACGCGGTAGATGCGCAGCAGGGAGTAGACGTCGCGGATCAGCAGACCCTCCAGCCACTGGTTGCGGCTGCCCCTGGCGATGAGGCGGTGAAAGTCGTTGTCCGGCCCGCTGCGGTAGACGGCATCGGAGGCCGCCTCGGGCGTGGCCTCGAGGGCGAGCGCGGCCTGGCGCAGGGCGTTGACCTCGGCGACCGTCATGTTCTCGGCGGCCTGGCGGGCGGTCATGCCTTCGAGCGCCTCGCGGGTGATGAGGATCTGCTCCAGGTCCTCGATCGACAGGCCCACCACCTGGACGCCGGAGCGCGGCGTGCGCTCGAGCAGACGCCGGCCTTCCAGCGTCCGGATGGCTTCCCGCAGGGGCGCGCGGCCCACGCCCAGTTCATCGGCGAGCGCCTGCTCGCGCAGCTTCTCGCCCGGGCGGTAATGGCCGTCCAGAATGAGCTGCTCCAGCTTCTCCGTCACCTGGTCGGTGCGGACGCGCGACTCGGCGGATTCGACGGGAGTTTCAGTTGACATGGATTGATTTTGTCGACAAAATTAAATTCTCGACGACAGAAATGTGGATCTGCCCTCGGGACTGATTCTCACACGAGCCATCCCACGCAAGGAAGACAAGCGCATGAAACAACAGACCGGCTGGCTGGCCAAGGACCTGGAAACCAATCGTCAATGGGTGGTCCAGTTGACCCCGGCCGAGATCGAGGGCCTGGACACCGCCCTCGCTTCGGCGCGCCGGCAGGGACTGGACTTCGAGACCCTCACCAGGGAGAACTTCCCCCTCCCGGCCCTGCGCGCCACCTTTGACCGGGTGCTCGGCGAGCTGGAGGACGGCCTGGGCTTCATCGTCCTGCGCGGGCTGCCGGCCCAGAAGTACTCCAAGGCAGATCTGCGCTTGATGTACTGGGGCGTGGGCCTGCACATCGGCTCCGCCGTGTCCCAGAGCAACCGCGGCGACATGCTGGGCGACGTGCGTGACTTCGGCGTCGACACCTTCAGCAAG
>CAZCTU010000109.1:0-5752 GCA_964501495.1 uncultured Ramlibacter sp. | reverse complement strand
TCAACATCGCCACCGGCCTGGCCACGCTGGAGCCCGAGCTGGAAGACGTGCTGCGGGTGCTGGGCGCCAAGCGCTGGGATGTGCTGATGAAGGTGGGCCTGCCCCGCTCCATGCCCTACTTCTACGGCTCGCTCAAGGTCGCCATCACCCTGGCCTTCGTGGGCACCACCGTGTCGGAGATGACCGCCGCCAACGAGGGCATCGGCTACCTGCTGATCTCCGCCGGCTCGGCGATGCAGATGGGCCTGGCCTTCGCCGGCCTGGTGGTGGTGGGCGCGATGGCGATGGTGATGTACGAGCTCTTCTCCTATGTGGAGAAGCACACCACCGCCTGGGCCCACCGCGGTTCGCAGAACCACTGAGGACGCGATGGCCTGGCACGCGCGCCTGGCGCTGCACTATGAGCGCCAGGGCGCGGTGACCGCGCCAGGGGCATCGCTGGCGCAGGCGCCCGGCGACTCGCCGCACGCCGGCGGCCGTACCGTGGCCCGCTTCCACCACGAGGGGCCGCTGCGCATCCTGCAAAGCCTCTACCCCGAAGGCACGGGCATCTGTCACAACGTGCTGGTGCATCCGCCCTCGGGCCTGGTGGCCGGCGACCGGCTGGACATCGGGGTGAAGGTGGATGCCGGCGCCCACGGCCTGGTGACCACGCCGGGCGCGACCCGCTTCTACCGCAGCGAGGGCGAGCTCGCCGTCCAGGACGCGCGCCTCACCCTGGCCGAGGGCGCGCGCCTCGAGTGGCTGCCGATGGAGGCCCTGTACTACAGCGGCTGCCAGGCCGAGAACCGGTTGCAGATGCAGCTGGCCCCGGGCGCGCAGGTCATGGGTTGGGACGTCACCGCCCTGGGCCTGCCCGCCGCCGGCCAGCCCTTCGTGGCCGGCCGCCTGCAGCAGCACCTGGAACTCGAAGGCGCCTGGCTCGAGCGCGGACGCATCGATGCCGCCGACGCGCGGCTGATGGACGGGCCGCTGGGCCTCGCGGGCCACCGCTGCATGGCCACGCTGTTCCTCGTTTCGGGAAGCGACCTCACGCGCGAAGCGCGGGAAGAGGCGCTGACCCTGGCCCGCGACCTGCTCGAAGCCCACCCCCTGCGCGCCCAGGCCGGCGCGACCAGTCCGCACCCTCGGGTGGTGGTGCTGCGGGTGCTGGCGCCGGTGGTCGAGCCGGCGATGGACCTGCTCAAGGCGGTTCGCAACGCCTGGCGGCCGGCGCTGTGGGGCCTGGCACCCAACCCGCCGCGGACCTGGGCTTTGTGAAGGGCTCCCGCCTGGGAATGGGGACGCGCCTGAGCGGGCCGGTCGATGCGGAGATTGGAGTCCACTTTCACCGCAAATCTTGCGGCAAATAACTTGCACAGAGGCAGCGCGCCACCCACAATCACCGCATGATCCGCGGCAAAAGAGCGTATATCTGGCAGGCACCGGACTGGCCGGCCTGGCGCTACGACCTGGCCGCCCTGGCCGGGCCTCTCGCCGAGGTCAGCCGCGCGCAGGGCCTGCTGCTGGGGCGGATGGGCGAGATCGGCCTCGGCCTGCGGGCCCAGGCCAGCCTGGACAGCCTGACCTCCGAAGTGGTCAAGACCAGCGAGATCGAGGGCGAGACCCTGGACGTGGCCTCGGTCCGGTCGTCCATCGCACGCCGGCTGGGCGTGGACATCGGTGCACTCGCTCCCATCGACCGGCATGTCGAGGGCGTGGTGGACATGGCGCTCGACGCCACCGAACGCTGCGCCAACCCGCTCACGTCGCTGCGCCTGTTCGGCTGGCACGCGGCCCTGTTCCCCACCGGGTACTCGGGCCTGTCCCGCCTCACCGTCGGCGCGTGGCGCGACGACGCCAGTGGTCCCATGCAAGTCGTCTCGGGTGCCTACGGCCACACGCGGGTGCATTTCCAGGCGCCGCCGGCCAAGCGGCTGGAGGCCGAGATGGACGACCTCCTGGCCTGGGTGAACCGCGCCACCGCCGAACCCCCGCTGATCAAGGCCGCCCTGGGCCACCTGTGGTTCGTGACCATCCACCCCTTTGACGACGGCAACGGCCGCATCGCCCGCGCCGTCGGCGACTTGCTGCTGGCACGCGCCGATGGCTCGCCGCAGCGCTTCTACAGCCTGTCGGCGCAGATCCAGCGTGAACGCAGCGCCTACTACGACATCCTCGAGCGGACGCAAAAGGGAACGATGGACGTGACGCCCTGGCTGGCGTGGTTCCTCACGGCGCTGCACCGGGCCATCGACCAGGCGCAGACGTCCCTCGACCGGGTGCTCGTGACGTCGCGCTTCTGGCGGCACTGGGCGATGACGCCGATGAACGAACGCCAGGTGAAGCTCCTGAACAAGCTGCTGGACGGCTTCGAAGGAAAACTCACCAGCCGCAAATGGGCGCTGATCGGGAAGTGCTCGCCCGACACCGCGCTGCGCGACATCAACGATCTGGTGGCGCGGGGCGTGCTTCGCCGGACCGAGGCCGGCGGGCGAAGCACGGCCTACAAAGTCAACGACCTGCCTGCCTAGGGGGGGCCGCGTCGGTCACGCCCACTGGCCGGCGTCGAGGGCCGTCACCAGCTCCCGCTTCAACTCCAGCAGCAACGCGGCGAGCCGCACGGCCTCGGCCTCCGGCGCCTGCGGCGTGGTGAGGCTCATGTTCAGCGCATAGACCGCACCCTGGAATGGCAGCGGCGTGGCCACCGCCACCACCTCGGGCTGCCAGCTCGCCGCGCACCAGCCCTGGGCCTGCACCGCCTCGATCGACTGCCGCAGGGACGGCCCCAGCTGCCGCCACTGCGCCTTGCGCGCGGCGCGGAAGTGCGCCAGCAGCTCGTCACGCCGCGCCACGGGCAGGGCCGCCAGGCAGGCGCGGCCCAGGGAAGTGAGCTCCATCGGCACCCGCTGCCCCGACACCACCTGCCGCAGCGAAGGCCGCGGGTTGTAGCGGATCGACTCGAGGTAGACCATCTCGTCGCCGTCGGGCGCGGCCAGGCCGACGTTGATGCGGTAGGTCTGCGCGGCAGCGCGCATCAGGGGCGCGGCCACCGACAGCAGCGTGGAGCCCGAGCGCATCGCCTGGGCCAGGCTCAGGACGGCCGGCGCGAGCCGGAAGGCACGCGTGCCCGGGTCGGCCTGCAGGAAGCCCGCCCCCACCAGGGTCTGGGTGAGGCGGGTGACGGTGGCCTTGGACAGGCCGGTGCGTTCGGCCAGCTCCATGTTCCCGAGCAGAGCCGAGCCCGGTCGGAAGGCGCGCAGCAGGCCAATGCCCCGCTCCAGTGAGCGGTTGGCCGGAGAGCGACCGGGCTTGGCGGCAACGGGGACACGGATGCGCGCCCGCCCCGGGTCGACGGCAGGCGTTCCGGCGTGAGTTTCAGCGTGTCTTCCGGCCGGTGCTGCAGCGGCGGGCAGAGGGCGGGGGGAGGGTCGGCGGGCCATGCTCCCAGTGTATGCAATTTCAATGAATGGAATCCTGGAGGTGTCCGGACCGCGGTCACCGCCTAAGCTGGCGGCACGCTTCTGCGGAACCCCGGCATGCCGCCGCCCCGCGCGAAGCCTTCCGCTGCGCCCCAGACAAGCCCAACCCACGGAGACACACCATGCCGATCCAACGCCGCCACTTCGCCAAAGTCGTCACGCAATGTGGCGCCGCGCTCGCCCTGGCCCTCGCCGCCGCAGGCAGCGCCCACGCCGCCTACCCCGAGAAGCCGATCCGCCTGGTCGTGCCCTTCGCCCCCGGCGGCGGCACCGACCTGATCGCCCGCACCCTGGGCGCGGGCATGGCCCAGGCCCTGGGCCAGCCGGTGGTGATCGACAACAAGCCCGGCGCCGGCACCGTCATCGGCACCGACTTCGTGGCCAAGAGCGCACCCGACGGCTACACCCTGGTCATCGCCTCCTTCGCGCACGCGGTCAACCCCAGCCTGGTGCCCAAGCTGCCCTACGCCTCGGACAAGGCCTTCACCCCGGTCATCCTGATCGGCCGTGGCCCCAACGTGCTGGTGGTGCGCACGGGCAGCCCCTTCAGGACGGTGAAGGACGTGGTCGCCGCCGCGGCCGCCAACCCGGAGAAGCTCTCCTACGCCTCCCAGGGCAACGGCACCTCGGCCCACCTGGCCGGCGAGATGTTCACCAACCTGGCCAAGGTCAAGATGACCCACGTCCCCTACAAGGGCGCGGGCCCGGCGCTCACCGACGTGGTGGGCGGCCAGGTGGACGTGATGTTCGCCACCTCCTCGGCGGTCGGCGCGCTGATCGACGGCGGCAAGCTGCGCGCGCTGGCCGTCACCACCCCCGAGCGCTCGCCCGCGCTCAAGGACGTGCCCGCCGTGGCCGAATCGGTGCCGGGCTACTCGGTCGAGAGCTGGTACGGCATCTACGCGCCGGCCGGCACCCCGCCCGACGTGGTCGCCAAGCTCAACGCCGCGGTGAAGAAGGCGGCGCAGGCCGACGACTTCCGCCGCAAGATCGAAGCGGAAGGCCTGGTCATCACCGCCGGCACGCCCGCCGAACTCGACGCCTTCGTGCGCCGCGAGGAAGCCCGCTGGCGCACCATCGTCCGCGAGAACAACGTCAAGCCCGAGTGAGCGCCACGCTCCCCTGAAGCACGCCCTCCGCGGCCAGCCCTGATAAACATGACCACCGACCTGATCGACCTGCAAGTGGATGGCGGCATCGCCACCATCACCCTCAACCGCCCGGACAAGCGCAACGCGATGAGCGACGACATGCGCACCGCCTTCATCCACGCGCTCGAGCGCGTCGCCGCCGACAAGGGCATCCGCGCCCTGGTGCTGACGGGCGCGGGCAAGGGCTTCTGCGCCGGCGGCGACATCGCCGGCATGGAGCGGCGCATGAATGCGCCCACCGGCGAGATTGCCTTCAACGGCTGGCACCGCCAGCAGCGGGTCCACCACACCCAGGCCCTGCTGCACACCATGCCCAAGCCGGTGATCGCCGCGGTCAACGGCGCCGCCTCGGGCCTGGGCGCCGACACCGCGCTCGCCTGCGACTTCATCATCGGCAGCGAGTGGGCCAGCTTCACCTGGTCCTACATCCACCGCGGCATCGTCCCCGACGGCGGCGGCATGTACTTCCTGCCGCGCCGCGTGGGCCTCGTCACGGCCAAGGAGCTGATCTTCACCGGCCGCAAGGTCGACATGGACGAAGCCCTGGCCCTGGGCATCGCCGACCGAAAGACCTCGGCCGAGACGCTGCTGGCCGACGCCCAGGCCTGGGCCCGGGAAATGAGCAAGGGCTCGGGCACCGCGCTGGCGCTAACCAAGACCATCCTGAACCAGAGCTTCGAGTCCACCGCGCACCAGGTGTTCGCCCAGGGCAGCCAGGCCCAGGGCATCTGCTACACCAGCACCGAGCACCGGGAGTCGGTGATGGCCTTCCTGACCAAGACCGCCAGCCCGGCGAAGGAGTGAGCAGGATGGACGCGATCCACCGCCTGCTGCACCCGCGCAGCGTCGCCGTCATCGGCGCCTCCAGCGACCCGGCCAAGACCGCGGGGCGGCCGGTGGCCTACCTGGTCAAGCACGGCTTTGCCGGCGCCATCTACCCGGTCAACCCCAAGCTGGACGCCATCGGCGCGCTGCCCTGCTACAAGGACATCGCCTCGCTGCCCGAGGTGCCGGACGTGGCCATCGTGCTGCTCGGTGCCGAGCGCGCCATCGGCGCGGTGAAGGAACTGGCCGCGCGCGGCTGCGCCGCCGCCATCGTGCTGGCCAGCGGCTACACCGAGACCGGCGAGGTGGGCGCCC
>CAZCTU010000108.1:0-5753 GCA_964501495.1 uncultured Ramlibacter sp. | reverse complement strand
GCTCGGCCGTGGTGTTGGCGGGCAGCTCCACCGCGAAGGTAAAGATCAAACGCGGATCTTGCGCTTCCGAAGCCCGCGCCTGCAAATCCGCATAAATCGTCTCGGGGGTGTCGTGCCGCACCGGCAGCGCTGTGCGCTGGTCAAACAACTGTGCCGCCCGCGCAAACAGCAGCTTGAGGTGGTCGTTCAGCTCCGTCATCGTGCCCACGGTGGAGCGGCTGGTGCGCACCGGGTTGGTCTGGTCGATGGCGATGGCCGGCGGCACGCCGTCCACCCGGTCGACCGCGGGCTTGTCCATGCGGTCCAGGAACTGGCGGGCGTAGGCGGAGAAGGTCTCCACGTAGCGGCGCTGGCCCTCGGCGTAGAGCGTGTCGAACACCAGGCTGGACTTGCCCGAGCCGCTGGGGCCGGTGACCACGGTGAGCTCGCCGGTGCGCAGGTCGAGGTCGAGGTTCTTGAGGTTGTGCTGCCTCGCGCCGCGGATGCGGATCAATCCCTGGGTCATGGAAGGTACTTCTCGGGTTGTGGGGCCTGAAGGCCAAACATTCTAGGGACTGCCCGACCCCGAGGTCGGGCGCGGGTCAATCCCTCGTCCCGGGGGCCAGCGCCCCCCGACCCGCGACAATAGGCCCCAGGCGCGATCCCGCTCGGGCGCCCCTCCCCGACTCTGAAAGCAGCACCTCATGGCCCACGACCCCGCACACGCCAGCCCCCGGATGCCCACCTGGTTCCTTCCCCACGGCGGCGGCCCCTGCTTCTTCATGGACTGGAACCCGCCCGACGCCTGGGACCGCATGGCCGACTTCCTGCGCAACGTCGCGGCCACCCTGCCCCGCAAGCCCAAGGCGATCGTCCTGGTGTCCGCGCACTGGCTGACGAAGGACGTCACCGTGACCAGCGGCGTCCAGCCCGGGCTGATCTACGACTACTACGGCTTCCCGCCCCACACCTACCAGCTGACCTACCCGGCCCCGGGCGCGCCGGCGCTGGCCAAGCAGATCGTGGAGACGCTGCGCGCCGCGGGCATCGCCAGTGGCGCGGACGCCGAGCGCGGCTTCGACCACGGGATGTTCATTCCGCTCAAGCTGGTCTTTCCGGAGGCCGACATCCCGGTGGTGCAGCTCTCGCTCAATGACTCGCTGGACCCGGTGCAGCACCTCGAGGTCGGCCGCGCGCTGCAGGCGCTGCGGGACGAGGACGTCCTGATCATCGGCAGCGGCATGAGCTTCCACAACATGCGCGGCTACGGCGACCCGCGCTACGGGCCGGTCTCCGACGTCTTCGACGCCTGGCTCACCGAGACCGTCAAGGCCGCGCCCGGGGAACGCGATCAGCGCCTGGCCCACTGGGAGCAGGCGCCCCACGCCCGGCACTGCCACCCGCCGCGCGCCGAGGAGCACCTGCTGCCCCTCATGACGGTCGCAGGCGCCGCCGGCCAGGACGCCGGTCGCAAGGTCTTTTCCGACCGGGTGATGGAGACCACGCTATCGGCCTTCGTCTTCGGCTGAAAGGCCCGGGCCCTCGCGGCTTCAATGCCGCGGCGCCGATGACGCGGCGCCGATGATTCGGCCCCAATGAAAAGGGGACAGGCAGGCCTGTCCCCTTTTTGCGTGCCGGCGGGCGGTTTTCCGCCAGGCGGCCCGGAGCGCCGGATGGCCCGGGCCCTTACTTGGCGGCGGAGGCGCCGGAAGCCGCGGGGGCGGCAGGCGCCGCCGAGGCAGCGGCCGCCGGCGCAGAGGCGGCCGGATGGGCGTCACCGGCGTCGTGCTTCTCACCGCTCATGTCGAGGCTGTTGCCGCCCTTGATGATGACGAACATGGCCAGCGCCGCGAAGACGATGAAGCCCACGATGATCTTCCACATGCTTTTCTCCTGGATGGGAACGGTTGGATAAGGTCTGAAAAGACTCCCCAAAATGCCGCCGGGGCTCGAAAGCCCCGGCGGCGTTTCAGGCAGTTGCCTCAGCCGAGTTTAGTCCTGGGCGTAGATGTCCACGTCCTTGGTCTCGCGCACGAAGAGCAGGCCGATGACGAAGGTGACCGCGGCGATCACGATCGGGTACCACAGGCCGTAGTACATGTCGCCGTTCTGGGCCACCATGGCGAAGGAGATGGTGGGCAGCAGACCGCCGAACCAGCCGTTGCCGATGTGATAGGGCAGGCTCATCGAGGTGTAGCGGATCCGGGTCGGGAACAGCTCCACCAGCATGGCGGCGATGGGACCGTAGACCATGGTCACGTAGATCACCAGGATGGTCAGGATGATCACGATGGTCACCTGGTCGACCTTGGCCGGGTCAGCCTTGCTCGGGTAGCCAGCTTCCTTCAGGGCGTCGACGACTTCCTTCTTGAAGGCGGCGATGGCCTTGGTGCTGTCTTCGTCGAACTTGGAGTTCACCACCTTGCCGACGGGCGCCACGATCTCCTTGTCGCCAATCTTGATCTTGGCCGGGCCGGCTTCAGCGACGGTCGCGTTGTCGTAGCTGACCGAGTTCTGGGCCAGGAAGCGCTTGGCGATGTCGCAGGACTTGGTGAAGTCGATCTCGCGGGCCACCGGGTTGCCCTGGAAGGAACAGTCACCGGCCGAAGCGGTCACCACGATCTTGTTCTTGGCTTGCGCAGCGGCCAGGTCCGGGTTGGCCGCCTTGGTCAGCATGCCAAACAGCGGGAAGTAGGTCACCACGGCCAGCAGCAGACCCGCCAGGATGATGGGCTTGCGGCCGATTTTGTCGGACAGCGAACCGAACACCACGAAGAAGGGGGTGCCGAGGATCAGCGACAGGGCCACCAGGATGTTGGCGGTCGCGCCGTCGACCTTCAGGACCGAGGTCAGGAAGAACAGGGCATAGAACTGACCCGAGTACCAGACCACTGCCTGGCCGGCCACCAGGCCGAACAGGGCCAGCAGCACGATCTTAAGGTTCTTCCACTGGCCGAAGGATTCAGACAGGGGCGCCTTGGAGGTCTTGCCCTCGGACTTCATCTTCTGGAAGGCCGGCGATTCGTTCATCGACAGGCGGATCCAGACGGAAATGCCCAGCAGCAGGATGGACACGATGAAGGGAACGCGCCAGCCCCAATCGGCGAAGGCGGCCTCGCCGATGGCGGTACGGGTACCCAGAATGACCATCAGCGACAGGAACAGGCCGAGCGTCGCAGTGGTCTGGATCCAGGAGGTGTAGGCACCGCGGCGACCTTGGGGGGCGTGCTCGGCCACGTAGGTGGCGGCGCCGCCGTACTCACCGCCCAGGGCCAGGCCCTGCAGCATGCGCAGCACGATCAGGATCACGGGAGCGGCCACGCCGATGCTGGCGTAAGACGGCAGGATGCCCACGATGAAGGTGGACAGACCCATGATCAAAATGGTCACCAGAAAGGTGTATTTGCGACCGATCATGTCGCCCAGGCGGCCGAACACCAGCGCGCCGAAAGGCCGCACGATGAAGCCGGCAGCGAAGGCCAGCAGCGCGAAGATGAACGCCGCATTCGGGTCCAGACCCGAGAAGAACTGCTTGGCGATGATCGCTGCGAGGGAGCCGTAAAGGTAAAAGTCGTACCACTCGAACACGGTGCCCAGCGAAGAGGCGAAGATCACCTTCTTCTCTTCGTTGGTCATCGGCCGGACGTCGGAACTGGCCATGGATTTGTCTCCTGTAGGTGCAGCGCCGGAACGTGGCGCTTAAACCCATTGTTCGATCCGCCTCTGACCTCCCCCTTGCGCCAAACCAACCAGGGCTTGCGTCAAACTTAAACAGTTCTGACGAAATAGGTGGCAACCCGAGGGCGTCGTTTCATATCGCGTCAATTTTCTTGACGCGTCGCAGCAAAAGAAGCCGGGCTGCGAAACCGGCGGGAGACGAAGCGCCTGGCACCTCAGGGCTGCCGTCCTGCCTCCGGGAGGCCGGCTTGCGCCTCCAACCGGTTCATGCGTCGCGCATAGATCCAGGTGATGAACCAGTAGGCGACCAGCGCCCCCTGGGCGCCGACCCAGAAGCTGAAGGGCCAGCCGAAGAAGTCGAAAGCCAGGTCCCGCGCGAAGAAGGCAATGCCGAAGCTCACGCCGAACCACAGCGCCAACAGGCTGGCGGTGAGGCCCAGGCCCTGGCGCCAGCGTGCCGGGGGGTCGGTGTCGGGTCGCATCGCGGCGGTCCCCGCTCAGTCCTGGCGCCGCAGGCCCGAGGGCCGCTGCGTGGCGGTTTCCCAGTCGCCGGATGCGAACCAGGCGTCGCCCTCCAGGTAAGCGCGCAGCATGGGCAGGGCGTCGAAGCCCCAGAACACCTTGTCGTCGACGGTGAAGCTGGGCACGCCGAACAGGCCGCGGGCGATCGCGTCCTCGGTGTTGGCCTTGAGTTCGGTCTTCACCGCCTCGTCGCCGGGTCCGCGGGCGGGCTTCAGGACCTCGGCCAGCTGCTGCAGGCGCTGGGGGTCGGCGGCATCGGCGCCGCCGCGCCAGACATGGCGGAAGCAGGCCTCGGCCACGTGGCGGCTGATCAGGCCGTCCTGCCCGCAGGCCAGCGCCAGACGGGCCACACCCAGCGGGTTGAACGGGTGGGTGGCCGGCATCTGCAGCGGGACGCCTTCGCGACGGGCCAGCCAGAGAACCTGGCGGTAGGTCCAGTCGCGCTTGGCCGGAATCTCTGCCGGTCCCAGCTGGCCGTGGTGCCGCAGGATGGGCCCGAGGAACACCGGGCGATAGTCCACCTGCCAGCTGAGGCCCTCGAGCGCCTGGGGCAGGCGCTCGAAGGCCAGGCAGGCGAAGGGCGAGATGAAATCGAGCCAGAAGGTGATGCGTTTCAAGGGAGGCGCTCCGTGGATGGATGAAGTTTGGCTGCAGGGTCTGTGGCGGCACTCAGTCGTTCGGAGCCGGGCCGCGGTCCGCCCGCTGCGCGATGCGGGACCAGACGTCCCGGCGCGCGGCGTCGTGCAGGGTGGACCAGGCAGCGATCTCGTCGAGGCTGCGCAGGCAGCCGGCGCACAGGCCGCTGGCCGTGTCCATGCGGCAGACCGAGATGCAGGGTGAGGGCACCGGCACACCCGCCTCGGCGTGCAGCACGGCCCGGGCACGGACACGCAACTGCGCGAGGCTCATGCGCCCTCCCCTGGGCGGACAGACGCAGGTGCAGGTGCAGATACTGGCGCCTGGGCCACGTCGGCCACCGGCGCGCCGCCGGTGAGCCCGGGCAGGTCCTGCGGGCGCAGGCGGAACACCCCGTTGGGATGGCCCGCGGCGGCCCAGATCTCCTCGAAGCGGAACAGGTCCTGGTCGATCAGGGTCACCGGCCGCTGCACATGGCCCAGGGGCGAGACGCCGCCGATGGCGAAGCCGGTGCGCGCGCGCACGAAGTCGGCGTCGGCGCGGCCGGTCTTGCCCACCAGGGCGTCGACCTTCTTCTCGTCGACCCGGCGGTCGCCGGAGGTGATGACCAGCACCGCCACGTCGTCGGACTTGCGGCGGAAGATGATGCTCTTGGCGATCTGTCCCAGGGCGATGCCCAGGCCGTCGGCCGCCTGCTGCGCGGTGCGGGCCGCATCATCCAGCATCACCGGCATGTGGGGATGACCCAGGTCCTGGAGCGCGCGCGCGACGCGCTGCACGCCCTCGGGCAGGGACTGGAGTTCGGCGCCGCACATCGTGAAGGCCTCCTTCAGCCCGCGCGCTTGTTCAGGATGGCGGTGGCCGCGCGCGACTGCGGCTTGCGCCCGAGGCAGTCGCTGATGTAGGCGCCCGCGTCGACCAGCTTGTCGAGATCGATG
>CAZCTU010000107.1:1426-5810 GCA_964501495.1 uncultured Ramlibacter sp. | reverse complement strand
CCAACACCACCGCCATCCTGCTGGGGGCCTTCCAGAACTACGGCATCCAGCCCGGGCCGCAGCTGTTCTCGGCCTCGGCGGCCCTGGTGTGGGCGCTGATCGCGTCGCTCTACATCGGCAACGTGATGCTCCTGATCCTGAACCTGCCACTGGTGAAGGTGTGGGTGCAGCTGCTCAAGATCCCCAAGCCGCAGCTGTACGCGGGCATCCTGATCTTTTCGACCGTGGGCGCCTACGGCATGCGCCAGAGCGCCTTCGACCTGGTGCTGCTCTGGGTCATCGGCGTGCTGGGCGTGGCGATGCGACGCTTCGACATCCCGACCGCGCCGGTGCTGGTCGGCATGATCCTGGGCCCCCTGGCCGAGGCGCAGCTGCGCAACGCGGTGTCCATCGGCGAGGGCAGCGGCATGGTGTTCCTGCAGCGTCCGATGTCGGTGACGCTGATCGTGGTCATCCTGTCGGTGCTGGTGCTGCCACGGGTGATCAAGTGGGTCCAGGCACGGCGGGGCGCCGCCGCGGCCTGAGCGAAACCGGGACGGCCGCCGCCAACGGGCGGCCGGAACTTTACTGTTGGGCTGGGCACCGAAAGGCTTTCATGAAGCTGATTCATGCAGCCGCCTCTGCCTGGTTCCCGCGCCGGTACGCCGGTCCCCCCGGCCGCAGCCGCTCCCGCACCGGCCCCTGACACGAAGTCCGGGGTCCGGGTCGGCACTCTCGGGCCGGCGAGCCCGCGCTCGCCCGAGCCGCCGACCGAGGGGCCCTCGCTCCCGGCACGCAAGCCCATCACGGATTCCCGCCTCCAGGTCCTGGGCCGGATGGTGCAGGGCAGCCTGGGGGACCCGGGCTGGTCCGCCCAGGTGACCGCCGCGCTGGGAGCGGCCTTGCAGCAGGCGGCCGGGCAGGGCCACGCCTCTGTTGCAGGCAGCGCCTCACAGGCGGCAAAGGCGGGGGCCTCGGAAAGGGCGGCACCGACGGAAAGGGGGGGCCTGCACCCGGCGACCCTGGACTGGTCGGGTCTGCACCCGCAGGCGCTGGCCCGCCTCGGGCCCGAGGTGGGCCGGTGCCTCGACGAACTGGCCCGCCAGCAGGGCGTGGCCCTCACGCGCGTGCAGCTGCCCGGCGGCCTCGGCTGGCTGCCGCCCGCCCTGGGCGGCCTGCAGCATCTCGCCGAGCTGGACCTGCCGGCCTTCCAGGGCGATGAGATCGACACGCGCCAGTTGCGGCCCGACGGGGCGGCGCTGCGGGTGGACTTGCGCGGCCCCGTCCACCTGACCCGCCTCTACCGCCGGCCCCACCATGACCTGCGCCTTTCCGCGGCCGGCCACATGCGGATCCAGGAGGTGGTCGAGGACCCGCCCGGGGCGGGCGAACCGGGGCCGGGCAAGCAGCGGGTGGGCAAGTTGAGCGACCGCTTCTACGCCCGGCTGGAGCGCAGCGACTACGTCGACGACCTGGCGTATCGGGAGGACTACGCGCACACGGTGCGCCTGGACCTCAATGGCAAGGTGCGTTTCCCCGGCACCGAGATTGCGATCGTGTGCCGGCATCTGGCCGTCGCGACCCTGTACGAGCGGCTCCGGTGGGATGCCGACCCGGAGGGGCAGCGGCCGCGCGCCGGCCGCTTCTCGTACCGGAACTTCGCCACCCCCGGCGCCATCGAGCAGACCGTCGGGTTCGAGTGGGAGCAGACCTTCAGCCGCCTGCGCAAAGGGTCGGTCGGCAACCACCTCGTTGCCGTGCCGCGCCTGGGCGAATTCCTCGGCCGGGAATTTGGCGCGATGCGGATCGGGCAAAGCCGCCACTTCCTTCTCATTTCTCCCAACCACGCGATGACGCTGCGGCTGCGGCTGAAGGCCGGTCCGGACGGAGCGCCAGTCCGGGTCATCGCGCTGCAGGACCCCAACACCACCGCCACCCATTTCCGCAAGGCCATCACCCGTCCGGGCGCGCTGGACTTCGACATTGCCGATGCGCTGGGGCCCGATGGCCGCGAACTCTCCGAGCTGTATTTCGGCAGCGATCCGTCGGACCAGATGGCCCTCCTGATCGACGTGTCCCTGGCCGACATGGAGGCTGCGCGGGCTGGCCGGTACCCGGCGGAGGCAGCCGGGCGTCCACGCACGGTCGATGTCCTGCGGGCGACCGCTGCGCCCAGCGCCACCTCCCTGCGCAGCGAGATGCGGCTTCGGATGGCGAGCGAGTTGCATGAAGGCATCGAAGACACCCTCGTCGTGGCCTTGTGGCAGGCCCGGGACGCCACCGAGCGCCTGGCCCTGCTTCGCGGGGAATCCCTGGACCGCGAAGACGTGTTTGCCTGGTCGGTGGGCGCCGGGCATGCGCAGACGGTCCGGGCCGTCCTCCGGGCCGCCGTCCGGGCCGATGTGTCCCTGGAGGATCGGATTGCCTTGCTGCGGGGCACCCTGTCCACGCCCGGCGCTCTCGCCACCGACATCGTCTCCACGCGGTCGCCGGCCGGGATCCGGCTTCTGTTCGAGGCGATGCAGATGCTGGACCTCGACTCCTCCACCCTGCGGGAGCTCCTGCTGGTTCCCGATGCCGCCGGCCTGCGGCCCCTCGACATCGCGATCGACCGGGGGGAGCCGGTGACCAGCGCCTTCATGACGGCGCTCAATGGGCTCGCGCTGACGCGGGGTGACCGCCTCGCCATCCTCACCGCGGCCGGGCCGGAAGGCCTGCCGCCTCTGCTGGCGGCGATGGGCGACGATGCCGCCACCGTTCCTGCCGCCGTGGGCGCCTTTGTCGATGGGGTGGTCGCAAGCGACCTGGCCGATCACCAGAAGCAGCGGGTCCTGCTGCCGGCCGGCAGGCTGGCCGGGATCCGCGCACGCCTGGCCGAACACCCGGCCTTGGCGGCGGCCTGGCAATCGAGCATCGACCGGAGCGCGCTCTTCGATGTCTCCCTGGCCCTGGCGCCGCCCGCCGACCCGAGGGCGCTTGCCGCGGCCCGGCGGCTCATGTCGGCCTATGACGCCACGGCCAATTTTTCCCGGCTGTCGGGCCCCGAAGGCGAGGCGGATGCCGACAACTTCTCCGCCTGCGTCCATGCCGTCTTTCGCGCGGGCATCCCGCTGCAGGAGAAGCGCGCGCTCCTCACCTCGCCCGACGCGGAGGGGCGCTCGCTCCTTTATCGCCTGATGGCGGCTGGTGCCCACCGCCATGTCGAGATCCTGGCCGGGGCCCTGCGCTGCGGCGCCTTCGGAGCCGAGCGGCTGCAGCTGCTCGAGGCCTGGGCGCCCGGGCCGGGCAGGACGGCGCTGACGCGCGCCTTCGAGCAGAACCACCCCAGGGTGGTCGAGGCCTGGATGCGCCAGGCGCTGCCGCTGTTCGCGGAAATCGGGCTGCCTGCGCCGGAGCGTGAGCGTCTTGTGCAGGGGCTGCCTGCCACCGCGAGCGGCCCGGTCCGTGCGCAAGCCACCGCAGCCCTGGAGTCGGCCTTCGCCGCCCAGTCCGCATGGGCCCGGCAAGTGGCGCGTGCGGGAAGCGCGGAGCTGGACGCGGCCAGCCAGCAGCGCCTGCTCGCCCTCGTCGGCCGGGAGGCGCTTCTGCGGGCGCGTGAGGGGAAGGCCACCCAGGCGCCGGCGCACGGCAGGCCCGGTGGGCCCGGCGGGTCCGGCCGGTAGCCTTTTCGCTGCGCCTAAGATCGGGGGATGGCCACCCCCGACAGCCTCCCGCGCGACGCCCAGAGCATCCTGGCGCTGGCGGCGCGTTCGATGTTCGAGCAGTTCTCGCACATCAGCCAGGGCATGTTCCTGGTGGACCGGCGTGGCGTCATCGTCTGGGTCAACGAAGGCTACAAGCGCTTCCTGCCGGCGCTGGGCTTCACCTCGGTCGATCAGTTCGTCGGCCACCCCGTCGAGGACGTGGTGCCCAACACCCAGATGCGCCGCGTGCTCGAGACCGGGCAGCCGGTGCTGGTCGACCTGCTCACGAACAAGGCCGGCACCTTCGTGGTGAGCCGCATCCCCTTGCGTGACGACGCCACCGGCGAGTTGATCGGGGCGATGGGCATCGTGCTGTTCGATCACCCCGAGACCACGCTGCAGCCCCTGATCCACAAGTTCGCGCACCTCCAGCGTGACCTGGACGACGCCCGCCGCGAGCTCGCGCGCCAGCGTCGCAGCAAGTACACCCTGGCCAGCTTCGTCGGCGCCAGCCCCGCGGCGGTGGAGGTCAAGCGCCAGGCGCGTCGCGCGGCGCAGTCGGCGTCGCCGGTGCTGCTGCAGGGAGAGACCGGCACCGGCAAGGAGGTGCTGGCCCACGCCATTCATGCGGCCTCGGCGCGGGCGGCCGGACCCTTCGTCAGCGTGAACATCGCCGCGGTGCCCGAGACCCTGCTCGAGGCCGAGTTCTTCGGCGTCGCCCC
>CAZCTU010000107.1:1136-1416 GCA_964501495.1 uncultured Ramlibacter sp. | reverse complement strand
GGGCGCTTCGCGCTCGCCGACGGCGGCACGCTGTTCCTCGACGAGATCGGCGACATGCCGCTGTCGCTGCAGCCCAAGCTGCTGCGCGCGCTGCAAGAGGGCGAGATCGAGCCCCTGGGCTCGAACAAGGTGGTGCCCTTCGACGCGCGCATCATCACCGCCACCTCGCGCGACCTCGCCGCCCTGGTGCGCGCGGGGCGCTTCCGCGAAGACCTGTACTACCGACTCAGCGTGCTGCCCCTGCGGGTGCCGCCGCTGCGCGAGCGCCGCGCCGACATCC
>CAZCTU010000107.1:0-1126 GCA_964501495.1 uncultured Ramlibacter sp. | reverse complement strand
GTCGAGGTGCTGGGCGAGGAGATGGCGCTTCGCAACGGCGGCCCGCCGCCGGACCTGAGCGAACAGGCCCTGGCCCTGCTGGCCGCGCAGCCCTGGGCCGGCAACATCCGCGAGCTGCGCAACGTGCTGGAGCAGGCCGTCCTGCGCTGCGACGCGTCACGCCTCGAGGCCGGGGACATCGCCGCAGTGCTGCGCGAGCAGGGCCTGAGCTTGCAGCCGCCGGCCGACCTGGCGGGCCTGCGCGCCGGCCTCGTGCCGCGCGCTGTCACGGGCGAAGAGAACGGCGAGGGGGAGGGCGGTGCGAACCCCGCGCCCCGTCCCCTGGCCGAGCGGGTGGCGACGCTGGAGCGGGAGGCCATCGCCGAGGCCCTGCGCCACACCGGCGGCAACAAGCTGGCGGCGGCCCGCCTGCTCGGCATCTCGCGCGCCACGCTCTACGAGCGCCTGCAACAGATGCCTGAAATGCAGGCAGTGTCTGATTTGAGGACAGTTTAATCTGCCTGATTTTTGGACATTCAGCCCTGGCAGGGGTAGAAAGTCCAATCCGCTCAAGGACTTGCACGCTGGCACACGTCGTGCACTGTTTTCAACCATTCGTCCACACTTGAAGGAGACACCCTCATGCAACGTCGTCACATGCTGACCCTGGCCGCGGCTGCCGCCACCCTGGCCGGCAGCTTCGCCGCGGCCCCGGCCGCCCTGGCCCAGGCCAAGGACATCAAGATCGCCCACATCTACAGCCGCACCGGCCCGCTGGAGGCCTACGGCAAGCAGACCCAGACTGGTCTCCTCATGGGCCTGGAGTACGCCACCGGCGGCACCATGGCAGTGAACGGCCGCAAGATCACCATCCTCGAGAAGGACGACCAGGGCAAGCCCGACCTCGGCAAGAGCCTGCTGGCCACGGCCTACTCCGACGACAAGGTGGACCTGGCCATCGGCCCCACCTCCTCCGGTGTCGCCCTGGCCATGCTGCCGGTGGCCGAGGAATACAAGAAGGTGCTGCTGGTCGAGCCCGCGGTGGCCGACTCCATCACCGGCGACAAGTGGAACAAGTACATCTTCCGCACCGGCCGCAACAGCAGCCAGGACGCCATTGCCAACGCCGTGGCGGTGGACAAGGAAG
>CAZCTU010000106.1:0-5853 GCA_964501495.1 uncultured Ramlibacter sp. | reverse complement strand
GCGGCTTCGAGTCCAACCGCGAGTGGCTGCGCGAGGCCTGGGGCCAGAACGAGCGCGGCGAGTGGCCCTCGGACAACTTCCTCATTCGAGGCACCCGCTTCAACCAGGGCGTGGTGCTCAAGGACATGATGGCGCAGGGCGCCGACATCATCGGCGACCCCTCGCAGTCGCACTGCGTGGCCATCGACGCCCGCGCGCCGGCCTATGACGGTGGCACCTGCACCCGGGTCGACTGTGTCTCCCTGGGCATCGTGGTCAATGCCCAGGCCCAGCGCTTCTACGACGAGGGCGAGGACTTCTGGCCCAAGCGCTACGCGATCTGGGGCCGGCTGGTGGCGCAGCAGCCCGGGCAGATCGGCTACTGCATCATCGACAGCAAGGCCGTCGGCCGCTTCATGCCCCCGGTGTTCCCGGGCGTGAAAGCCGACACCCTGCCCGAACTCGCCCGCGGCCTGGGCCTCGACGAAGCCGCGTTCATGGAGACCCTGAACGCGTACAACGCCGCCTGCCGGGTCGGTACCTTCGACCACACGGTGCTGGACGACTGCCATACCGAGGGCGTCACCCCGGCCAAGACCCACTGGGCCCGGCCGATCGACACCGGCCCGTTCTATGGCTACGCGCTGCGGCCCGGCATCACCTTCACCTACCTGGGCCTGAAGTCGAACGACCGCGCCCAGGTGCACTTCAACGGCCGGCCCAGCGACAACCTGTTCGCCGCGGGCGAAATTTCGGCCGGAAACGTGCTGGGCAAGGGCTACACCGCCGGCGTGGGCATGACCATCGGCACCACCTTCGGCCGCATCGCCGGCTTCCAGGCCGCCGCCGCCGTCCAGGGCCGCCGCGTGCCCGCCGCCTATCCCCTTGATGTCCCCGAGGAGGCCGCCCATGCAGGCGCTTGATTCCCTGGTGCGCGACGCCCGCGCACTCGCCGAGGGGCAGCCCGTGCCCCTGTCGCCCGCCGAATCCGAAGTGGCGCGGCAGATGCAGATCTGCAATGCCTGCCGCTACTGCGAAGGCTTCTGCGCCGTCTTCCCCGCCATGACCCGGCGCCTGGAGTTCAACGCCGCCGACATCCACTACCTCGCCAACCTGTGCCACAACTGCGGCGCCTGCCTGCACGCCTGCCAGTACGCGCCGCCGCATGAATTCGCGGTGGCGGTGCCCCAGGCCATGGCCCAGGTCCGCGGCCAGACCTACTCCGACTACGCCTGGCCGCCGGCCCTGGGCGCGCTCTATCGCAGGAACGGCGTCACCGTGGCCCTGGCGCTCTCGCTGGCCCTGGCCCTGTTTCTCGCGCTCGCCGCCGCCAGCCAGGGCGGCCTGTGGCATGCGCCGCTGGCGGGCAACTTCTACGCCGTCTTCCCGCACAACACCCTGGTGGCGATGTTCGGCAGCGTGTTCGGCTTCGCGGTGCTCGCGCTGTTCCTGGGCGTGCGCCGCTTCTGGCGCGAGCAGGCCCCGGTGCGGGAGGTGCCGGCCGACGGCGCCGCCACCGAAGCGGCGAAGGCGGCGCTCACGCTCAAGTACCTGGACGGCGGCCACGGCCAGGGCTGCCATGACGAGGACGACCGCGCCACCCACGCGCGCCGCCGCGCCCACCACCTGACCTTCTACGGCTTCATGCTGTGCTTCGCCTCGACCAGCGTCGCCACCCTGTACCACTACGTCATGGGCTGGCAGGCGCCGTACCCGGTCCTGAGCCTTCCGGTAATCCTGGGCACGCTGGGCGGCATCGGCCTGATCCTGGGCCCGCTGGGCCTGCTGCGCCTGCACTTCCAGCGCCCCGCCCTGCACGGCGACCGTGCGCAGCGGCCGATGGACGTGGCCTTCATCACCCTGCTGCTGCTCACGGCGGTGACGGGCCTGGCGCTCCTGGCCTGGCGCGACACTGGTGCCATGGCACTGCTGCTCGCGGTGCACCTGGGCGTGGTGATGGCGCTGTTCCTGACCTTGCCCTATGGGAAGTTCGCCCACGGCATTTTCCGTGTCGCGGCACTCCTCAAGTTCGCGATCGAAAAGCGCCAGCCCAATCGGCTGGCCCTGGGCGCGGATTGAGCGTCGGGGAAACCCCGACAGCCGACCTGCGACACTTCCGGGTTCGAAGAGGGTGGTGACACCCCGAGATGACGGTTCCAGGGCTGCCCGGCCAGGCCCTGGTCCCTCGATGATTGCGCCGACGATCTGGAGAGAAACATGAGCGAATCCCGCCAATCCGTTTTCAACCGCCGCCAGGCCCTGGCAGCTGCCGCCGGCGCTGCCGCCGCCGTGGCGCTGCCCTCGGCCCAGGCCCAGTCCGCCTGGCCCAACGGCCGGCCGATCCGCTTCCTGGTGCCCTTCGCGCCTGGCGGCACTTCCGAGATCGTGGCCCGCTCGGTGGCCGCCGAAATGTCCAAGCAACTGGGCGTGTCGGTCTTCGTCGAGAACAAGCCGGGCGGCGCGGGCGTGACCGCGATGTCGGAGGCCGCCAAGGCCGCACCCGACGGCCACACCCTCATCCTGACCCACGTGGGCACGCTGGCGGTCAACCCCTACATGCTCTCCAACCAGCCCTACGACGTGAACAAGGACTTCACGCCGGTCACGCTGCTGGCCAAGGTGCCCAACGTCTTCGTGATCCACCCGGACGTGCCGGCCAAGAACTTCAAGGAGTTCGTCGCCTATGCCAAGAAGAACCCGGGCAAGCTCAATTACGGCTCCGCCGGCAACGCCAGCGCCGGCCACCTGGCGATGGAGTACCTCAAGCTGGTGACGGGCATCTTCATCACGCACATCCCCTACCGCGGCACCGGCCCGCAGCTGACCGACCTGCTGGCCGGCCGCACCCAGGCCTCGTCGGCGGGCATGCCCGCCCTGGGCGCCCACATCCGCTCGGGCAAGCTGCGCGCGATCGCGGTCGGCACCAGCCAGCGCATCGCGGCCCTGCCCGACGTGCCCACGGTGCAGGAGATGGGTTTCAAGGACTTCGAGACCTCGCAGTGGTACGGCATGCACGTGCCGGCAGGCACCCCGCCCGAGATCGTCAAGCGGCTCCAGGAGGAGTCGTACAAGGCCCTGCGTTCGAGCGCGGTGACCGAGCGCTTCGCCACCGACAACGCGGTGGGTGGCGGCGGCCCCTCCAGCGAGTACGCGGCCTTCATTGCCCGTGAGCAAAAGATCTGGAGCGACATCGTCAAGCGCGCGCAGATCAAGCCGGACTGAGTCCCGGCGTCCGCATGTCCGGCAGGCCGTCAGGGCCTGCCTGGACGACAAGCCCGGCGCCGGCAGCGGCCCGGGCTTTTTTCTTGGCCGACGAAGGGATCCCCGGCCGATCGCCCCTTCAGCCGGCGGCGATCACCTCGGGGCTGGTGTGGACCATCTCCATCGGATACCGCCTGCCCGCGAGGTAGTCCTCCATGCACTGCACCACCAGGGGGCTGCGATGCCGGCTGGCGCTGGCGCGGACTTCCTCGGGCGTCATCCACAGGGTGCGGACGATGCCCGCGTCCAGGCGCGCGCCGGGCACCACGTCGCCCAACTCACCGCAGAAGGCCAGGCGCAGGTAGGTGATGTCCTCGCCGCTTCGGCTGTGATTGGAGCGGGTGAGGTAGATGCCCACCAGCGCGGTCGGCGTGAAGCGATGGGTCGTTTCTTCCAGCGCCTCGCGCGCGCAGCCCTGCGCCGGCGATTCGCCCGGGTCCAGGTGGCCGGCCGCGTTGTTCAGGCGAAGGCCGTCGGAGGTCTCTTCCTCCACCAGCAGGAAACGGCCTTCGCGTTCGATGATCGCGGCCACGGTGACATGGGGGGTCCAGCGGGTCGTCATGCGGCCGATTATGGGCCGCGCCCCGGCGAGGCCGCCGCAGGCGGGCAGGCACTAGCCGGCGTATTCGGCCGCGCCCTGCACCCAGATGAAGGCCTGCACGTCCATCATGTCCCGCGCCTGGAAGCCGGGGTGGCGGGCCAGGTCGCGCCGGATGATGGCGGCGAACGTGAGCGCGCTCTCGTAGACCGGCCAGGCGGGCGCGCTGTCGTAGCGCAGGTCGAAGCCGTAGGCGCGGGCCGCGGCCCGCGTGACGCGGGGCTTGAGCAGCAGGTGCCGGTCCGGCCGGGCAAGGAAGCCGAAGGCGGTCAGCACCGGCCAGCCTGGCATCCGGCCCGTGGGTCGGGGCAGCTCGGCCACGGCCTGGGCCCAGTCGCCGAAGCGGCGCTCGAGGCTGCCACGCTCATATAGGAAGGGATAGAGCTCGTGGGCGAACAGCCGCGCGCCGGCGGCCGGCCGCAAGGCTTCGCGCAGGGCCATCTTCTCGAAGGAAAAGAGCAGGCCGGCCTGAGTCTCGATGCGCAAGGCGGTATCGGCCACCTGCCGGTAGGCGCCGCGCGCCAGCAGCTTGCGGAAGTCGTCGGGACCCAGGAGCCGCTGCCAGGCCTGGTGGGCGCGCTCCTTGGTGGCCCGCTCCGCAATCAGGTAGGCGTCGTCGGCAAACCCCTCGGGGTAGTAGAGCTGGAACTTTCGACGGCAGCGCGCCGCGCCCAGGTAGCTCACATTGCCCGCCCGCGGACCGCTGGCCGTGGCATGGAGGGAAAGGGGTCTGGCCATCCCCGCAGATTCTGGCCAGGCCCCAGCTCAGCGGTGTAGGACAGGGGCCCGGCTCGGGCTTGGCTCGCCTCCGACGCGGCCTCCGGCTCAGTTCGTGGGAGAGGTCGACCTAGGGTTTGTGCGGAGGGCTCCGCCAAACAAGGCAGAGCGTCTGCAAGCTCATGTAAGCTCCCGTTAAGTAACAAGCAGCGCGGGCTCGCGCATGCTGAAAACAACAAGAGGAGCGCTTATGCAGATTGGCATCCCCGCCGAGACGTTCGCGGGCGAGACACGCGTCTCGGCCACCCCTGAGACCGTCAAGAAGCTCACAGCGGCCGGACACGAAGTCCGGGTGCAGGCGGGGGCAGGTCTCGCGGCCAGCGTCACCGATGCCGCCTTCGAGGTTGCCGGCGCCCGGATCGTCGGCGCGGCCGAGGCGCTGAGTAGTGAGATGGTGCTGAAAGTGCGCGCTCCCTCCGCGGCGGAACTCGGCCAGATGCGGGTGGGGTCGGTCCTGGTGGGCATGCTCAACCCCTTCGACGCCGAGGGCCAGGCGCGCATCGCGGCCGCCGGCCTCACCGCGTTTGCCCTGGAAGCGGCGCCGCGCACCACCCGGGCGCAGAGCATGGACGTGCTGTCCTCCCAGGCCAACATCGCCGGCTACAAGGCGGTGATGATCGCCGCCGACCGCTACCAGCGCTTCTTTCCCATGCTGATGACGGCCGCCGGCACGGTCAAGGCCGCCCGCGTCGTGATCCTGGGCGTGGGGGTGGCCGGTCTGCAGGCAATTGCCACGGCCAAGCGATTGGGCGCGGTGATCGAGGCCTCGGATGTGCGTCCTTCGGTCAAGGAGCAGGTCGAGTCGCTGGGCGCCAAGTTCATCGACGTGGCCTACGAGACCGACGAAGAGAAGGAAGCCGCGGTGGGCGTGGGCGGTTATGCCCGGCCGATGCCCCAGTCGTGGCTGGACCGCCAGAAAGCCGAGGTGGCCAAGCGGGTGGCCCAGGCCGATGTGGTGATCACCACCGCCCTCATTCCTGGCCGCGCCGCGCCGGTGCTGGTCACCGAAGACATGGTGCGTTCAATGAAGGCCGGCTCCGTGATCGTGGATTTGGCTGCCGCGCAAGGGGGCAACTGCCCGCTCACGGAGGCGGGCCAGACCGTGGTCAAGCACGGCGTCACCCTGGTGGGCGAAACCAATCTCCCGGCCCTGGTGGCCGCCGACGCCTCGGCGCTGTACGCCCGCAAGGTGCTGGACTTCCTCAAGCTCCTGATCGACAAGGAAGGCAAGTTCTCGG
>CAZCTU010000105.1:0-5866 GCA_964501495.1 uncultured Ramlibacter sp. | reverse complement strand
TGGACGGCATCAAGCGCGCCACCGACGTGATGATCGCCGGCAAGGTCGCCGTGGTTGCCGGCTACGGTGACGTGGGCAAGGGCTCGGCCCAGGCCCTGCGCGCCCTGTCCGCCCAGGTGTGGGTGACCGAGATCGACCCGATCAATGCACTGCAGGCCGCGATGGAAGGCTTCCGCGTCGTGACCATGGACTGGGCCGCCGACAAGGCCGACATCTTCGTCACCGCCACCGGCAACAAGTCCGTCATCACCTTCGACCACATGGCGAAGATGAAGGACCAGGCCATCGTCTGCAACATCGGCCACTTCGACAACGAGATCGAAGTCGCCGCGCTGAAGCAGTACACCTGGGAAAACATCAAGCCGCAGGTCGACCATGTGATCTTCCCGGACGGCAAGCGCATCATCCTGCTGGCCAAGGGCCGCCTGGTGAACCTGGGCTGCGGCACCGGCCACCCCAGCTTCGTGATGTCCTCCTCGTTCGCGAACCAGACGATCGCCCAGATCGAGCTGTTCTGCCACCAGGAAGGCTACGACGTGGGCAAGGTCTACACCCTGCCCAAGCACCTGGACGAGAAGGTCGCCCGTCTGCACCTGAAGAAGATCGGCGCGCAGCTCACCGAGCTGTCCGACGAGCAGGCCGGCTACATCGGCGTGCCCAAGCAGGGCCCGTACAAGCCGGACACCTACCGCTACTGATGCCCGATGGGGCTGCGCCCCATGCGCGCTGACCAATTGCTCGTCGACCGCGGCCTTGCGACCTCGCGCTCGCAGGCCCAGCGGCTCATTGCCGCCGGCGTCCGCTGGCTGGGGCCGCGTGGCTGGCAGCCTGTGGCCAAAAACGGCGACGAGCTGCCCGCGCAAGCCGAGATCGAGCTGCTCGACGCCGCCGAGGCGCGCTATGTCTCCCGGGGCGGCCTGAAGCTCGAAGGCGCGCTGCGCGAGGCGGGCGTGGGTCCGGCGGGGCGCGACTGCCTCGACGTCGGCCAGTCCACCGGCGGCTTCACCGACTGCCTGCTGCAGGCCGGCGCCGCCCGCGTGGTGGGCGTGGATGTGGGCCATGGCCAGTTGCACGCACGCATCCGCTCCGACACGCGGGTCACGGCGCTGGAAGGCGTCAATGCCCGCCAGTTGCAGGCCGGCGACCTGCCGGTTTCGGCCTACGGGCTGGTGACGGGTGACCTGTCCTTCATCTCGCTCACCCTGGTGCTGCCGGCGCTCGCGCCCCTCCTGGCACCGGAAGGCGATTTGCTGATGCTGGTCAAGCCGCAGTTCGAGCTGCAGCCGGGGCAGGTGGGCAAGGGCGGCATCGTGCGCGACGCGTCGCTGTACGCTGAGGTCGAGGCCCGTTTGCGGGCGGCCTGCGAGGCCTGTGGCCTCACGGTGCAGCGCTGGCTGGACAGTCCGATCACCGGCGGCGACGGCAATCGCGAGTTTTTCATTCACGCCCGGCCGCGTCTTGCGGCCCGGCCCTGAGTCACATACAAGAACACCGGCAAGGAGCCGCTCATGGTTCAGAACATGGTTCCCATCAGCCTCGAATTCTTCCCGCCCAAGACGCCCGAGGGCGCCGCCAAGCTGCGCGCCGCGCGCCAGAAGCTTTACGCGCTCGAGCCCGAGTTCTGCTCGGTCACCTTCGGAGCCGGCGGCTCCACCCAGGACGGCACCCTGCAGTCGGTGGTCGAGATCATGGGCGAGGGCATGCCCGCGGCGCCGCACCTGTCCTGCATCGGCCAGACCCGCGAGAGCATCCGCGAGCGCCTGTCGGCCTACCGGGCGGCCGGGGTGAAGCGCATCGTCGCCCTGCGCGGCGACCTGCCCAGTGGCTACGGCCTGGGCGGCGAGTTCCGCTACGCCAGCGACCTGGTCGCCTTCATCCGGGCCGAGACCGGAGACCATTTCCATCTGGAGGTGGCCGCCTACCCGGAGACCCACCCGCAGGCGCGCTCGCCGCAATCGGACCTGGAGGCCTTCGCCGCCAAGGTGAAGGCCGGCGCGGACTCGGGCATCACACAGTACTTCTTCAACAGCGACGCCTACTTCCGCTACGTGGATGACCTGCACAAGCTCGGCGTCGACGTGCCGGTGGTGCCCGGCATCATGCCGATTACCAGCAGCACACAGCTGATGCGGTTCTCGGATGCCTGCGGCGCCGAGATCCCGCGCTGGATCCGGCTGCGCCTGCAGGCCTTCGGCGACGACACGGCCTCCATCAAGGCCTTCGGCCTGGACGTGGTGGCCGACCTGTGCGAGCAGCTGGTGAACGCTGGCGTGCCGGGGCTGCACTTCTACACGATGAACCAGGCCGAGGCGGTGCTCGGCCTGCATGCCCGGCTTCGCTCGCGCTGACCCTGGCGCGGCAAAGCCCATGCCGCGCTCCGGCTTCCGTCGCTCGAGCTGCCCTGCCGCGTCTCGATGGGCCAGAATCGGCCCATGCCCCATGACGTCACCCTGATTGCGACCATCGCTGCGGGTTTCGCGCTGGCCCTGGTGCTCGGATTCTTCGCCGTGCGCCTTCGGCTGCCGCCCCTGGTGGGCTACCTGGTGGCCGGCATCCTGATCGGCCCGGCCACCCCGGGCTTCGTCGCCGACGTGGGCCTGGCCAGCCAGCTCGCCGAGATCGGCGTGATGCTGCTGATGTTCGGCGTGGGTCTTCATTTCTCGCTCGACGACCTGATGGCGGTCAAGCGCATCGCGGTGCCCGGGGCCATCTTCCAGATCGTGGTCGCGACCGTGATGGGCCTCGCCGCGGCGATGTCCTGGGGCTGGGATCTGGTGCCCGCCGTCGTCCTCGGGTTGTGCCTGTCGGTCGCCAGCACCGTCGTTTTGCTGCGTGCGCTGGAGGGGCGGGGCCTGCTCGATTCCGTCAACGGCCAGATCGCGGTGGGCTGGCTGATCGTCGAGGACCTGGTGATGGTGATGGTGCTGGTCCTGCTGCCGGCGCTGGCCGGCTTGCTCGCGGCAGGCGGCGGCGCCGGCGCCGCGCAGGGGGCGGCGGGTCCGCCCGTCTGGCAGGCCCTGGCACTGACGCTGGCCAAGGTGGCCGCCTTCATCGCGCTGATGCTGCTGGTGGGCCGCCGCGTGCTGCCGCGGGTGTTCTGGTGGATCGCGCGCACCGGCTCGCGTGAGCTCTTCACCCTGAGCGTGGTGTCTGCCGCGGTCGGCGTGGCCTTCGGCGCCGCCAAGCTGTTTGACGTCTCCTTCGCGCTGGGCGCCTTCTTCGCCGGCATGATGATGCGCGAGTCCGAGTTCAGCCACCGCGCCGCCAGCGAGTCGCTGCCGCTGCGGGACGCGTTTGCCGTCCTGTTCTTCGTCTCGGTGGGCATGCTGTTCGACCCGTCGGTGGTGTGGGCCGAACCGCTCAAGCTGCTGGTGGTGGTCTGCATCGTGCTGGTGGGCAAGACCCTGGCCGCGATTGCGCTGGTGCTGCTGTTCCGCTACCCGCTCAACACCGCGCTCACCGTCGGCGCCAGCCTGGCGCAGATCGGCGAGTTTTCCTTCATCCTGGCCGGCCTCGGGGTGGCGCTCGGGCTCATGCCTGCCCAGGGCCAGAGCCTGGTCCTGGCCGCAGCGCTGATCTCGATCGCCGCCAACTCCGCGCTTTTCGCCGCGGTCGATCCCCTGCGGCGCTGGGTGCTGGCCCGCTCCGACCTGGCGCGCCAGCTCGAGCAGCGGGACGACCCCCTGGCCCAGCTGCCCATGTCCACCGACCCCGAGGTTCTCCATGACCATGCGGTGATCGTCGGCTTCGGCGCCGTGGGCCGGCAGGTCGCCTCGGTCCTGGAGGCGCGTGGGGTGCCGTATGTCGTCGCCGAACAGAACCGCGAGATCGTCGACGGTCTGCGCTCGCGCGGCAAGGCGGCGGTGTCCGGCGACGCCTCGGTGCCCGATGTACTGATCCAGGCGCACGTGGCGCGCGCAGGGGCCCTGGTCATCACCCTCTCGGACGTGGTGGACGCCGGCAAGATGGTCGGGACCGCCCGGGCGCTGAACCCGGAGATCGCGGTCGTCCTGGGGGCCCGCAATGCCGAGGAATTCGCCTTGTACAGCCGGGAGAACCTCGGGCGCGTGTTCATGGGAGAGACCGAGCTCGCCAACGGGATGGCAGCCCACGTGGCCGACCGTCTGGCGGCCGGGGGCGGCAAGCCAGGTCATTAGTGGGTCCACCGGGCGGGTGCGCAGCAGGGCCGCCAGGAGGGGGCCCCGTCGGACGGCGGCGTCCCGCTCGCTCCCGGACGCCTCGGGTCTTCAGCCGCCCGATTCCAGCTCGAAGCCCTGGCCGCGCCCGCGGCCCAGCGCCGCCAGCACCTGCGGCAGGGCCTCGGCCAGCGCCGGCTTCAGGGTGTGGGGCGGATTGACCAGGAACATGCCGCTGGCGGTGAGGCCGGGCCGGCGCGGCGCCTCGTCGGGCATCCGGGCCTGCGCGCCCTCGTCCCGCTGGCCGATGGCCAGGGTGGCGTGCAGCCAGGGACGCTTGGCCTGTTGCGCCAGCGTCTTCAGCCGCCGGGGCAGGGCATGGGCCTCGGGCCGGGGAATGACGGGGTACCAGACGGCGTAGCAGCCGGTCTCGAAGCGCTGCAGGCTGTCCTGCAGGCAGTCGGCCACCTTGGCGTAGTCGCTCTTGATCTCGTAGCTGGGGTCGATCAGCACCAGGCCGCGGCGCGAGGGCGGCGGCAGCAGGGCCTTGAGCGACTCGAAGCCGTCGGCGCGGGTGACGGACACCTGCCGGCCGGCCTTGAGCTGGGCCACGTGGGCGGCCAGGGCCTGGCTGTCGGTGGGGTGCATCTCGAACAGCTTGAGCTTGTCGCGGGCTTCCTGCCGCAGGAAGTGCTGGGTCACGAAGGGCGAGCCCGGGTACAGGCGCAGGCGCGCGCCCTCCTTGTTGAAGCTGCGCACCAGGGCGAGGTAGTCGGTCAGGGCGGCAGCGGGGCGCTCGGGCGGCGTGGCCGCCATGTACTTCATAAGCGCCAGGATGCCCTCGTCGGCCTCGCCGGAAGTCGCCGAATAGTCGTCGTCCAGCCGGTACAGGCCGGCGCCGGCATGGGTGTCGACCACCATCAGGGCGGCGGGTTTTTGCAGCAGATGCTGGAGGGTGGCCACCAGCACCAGGTGCTTGAGCACGTCGGCGTGGTTGCCGGCGTGGAACGCGTGGCGGTAACTGAACATGGGGCCATGGTAGCGGCCCCGGGACGCCCCGGCCCGAAAAGGCCGGGCACCGGCCCCGAAATTCGTATAATGGCGGGCTCTGCAGCGTTTCCCGTGGTCCCGCGGCAGATGATGAAACCCCACCTAAGAGGTCCCCGTTCAAGAGGGACACCGACCGTGGAAAAGGACCGCCAAACCATCTCAGGACCTCGAAAGAGGGTCAACTATGACGAAAACGTTCAGCGCAAAACCCGCTGACGTGACGCATGAGTGGTTTGTGATTGACGCCACCGACAAGGTGCTCGGACGGGTTGCCAGCGAAGCTGCCCTCCGTTTGCGCGGCAAGCACAAGGCCATTTACACGCCTCACGTCGATACCGGCGACTTCATCGTCGTCATCAACGCTTCCAAGCTCCGTGTCACTGGCACGAAAGAGCTGAACAAGAAGTACTACCGCCACTCCGGTTTCCCCGGCGGCATCTACGAGACCAACTTCCGCGACCTGCAGGCCAAGCACCCCGGCCGCGCGCTGGAGAAGGCCGTCAAGGGCATGCTGCCCAAGGGCCCGCTGGGCTACGCGATGATCAAGAAGCTCAAGGTGTACGGTGGTGCCGAGCATCCCCACACCGCGCAGCAGCCCAAGCCGCTCGAGATCTAAGGAGCCGACATGATTGGTGAATGGAACAACGGCACCGGCCGCCGCAAGAGCAGCGTGGCCCGTG
>CAZCTU010000104.1:0-5869 GCA_964501495.1 uncultured Ramlibacter sp. | reverse complement strand
TCGGCGTTGGTGGTGTCCTTGGCGGCGACCAGGACCTTGGTGGCCGGCAGGGCCATCATGATCACGATCAGGAAGGGAACCAGGGTCCAGACCACCTCGACGGTGACGGACTCGTGGAAGCTCGCGGGCTTGGCGCCCTTGGACTTGCGGTGCTTCCAGATGGAATAGAACATCACCGCGAACACGGCGACGAAGATCACCAGGCAGGTGATCAGCATCATCCAGTGCAGCCAGCTCTGCTCCGACGCGATGCGCGTGGCGGCGGTCTGAAGATTGAGTTGGCGAATGGCCGGGCCGCCCGGCAGATCCTCCACGGCATGTGCGCCGGTGACGGCGCCCGCGGCGATCAGCAGCGCCGATGCCTTCTGGGTAATGCTCTTCATCGTGTTCACTTCGTATCTACCTCTATGACTAACCCGCTGCCCCCTCGGGCAGGCCCGGCGCGCTCTCGCGCAGGGCCCTTCGAATCTCCTGGGCCAGCGCCGGACGCAGCTCGGGCCGCACGAAACGGCCCACCTGCACCGACCGGCCCCGGCCGGACACCTCGATCAGCGACCGGTGGTCGGCCTGCGGCTCGACCCGGACCCAGTCCCGGTGGAACTCGGCGCGCTCGAGGCGCCCCGCGTTCTCCAGCTCGACGACCAGGTTCTGCCCCTTGAGGCTGATGCGCTCGCCGTCGGTGGCGTGGCGGGCATAAACCAGGAGAGCCATCCCGACCGCCGCCAGCTCAATCCAGGCGATGGGCAGGACCAGGGTCGCGCCCTGGAACCAGAAGAATCCCGCGATGCCCAGGGACAGCGCGCACAGCGAGGCGTAGAACCAACCCAGCTGGGCTGGCGTCACCGAGCAGTTGCGCTTGAGGGCCCACTGCACGCAGGGGCCCTGGACCGTGGCAAACCGGAACATCGACATGGCCGTCGGTTGCTGACAAAGATCAATTGCGGATTCTATCTTGGCTGCTAGCGGTTTCCGCCGCGTCCACCCCGAAGCATTTGGCGCATGTCCTGGAGGGACATGGCGCTCTCCGCCGCCACCCGGGTCCGGGCCACCGGGCGCAGGGCATGGCCGTAGACGATCTCGAAGCCCAGGGCGAGCCGGCCGTCCTCGCCGGCCAGGCGCTCGCGCAGGGCCGCATGCAGACGGTCGCGCCAGGCCCGCCCGCGGCAGGCGGGGAATCGCCCCGGGTGCAGGTTGGCGCCCAGGGTGCGCAGCTCGGCCAGCAGGGCCTCGGGGCTGGTCCAGGTGAGGGTGATGCGCTCCATGTCCATCACCGGCTCGGCGAAGCCCGCCTCCACCAGCATGTCGCCCCAGTCGTGCATGTCGGTGAACTCGGGGCCGGCCGGCGGCCAGCCCAGGTCGGCATAGAGCTGGCGCAGCTCGCGCAGGCTGTCCGGCCCCAGGCTGGAGAACATGAGGAAGCCGTCCACCGCCAGGGCCCGGTGCCACTGGGCGATGAGCGCCTGCGGGTCGGCGGCCGCGTGCAGCGCCATGTTGGCCCACAGCATGCGGGCGCCGCCTTCGGGGGCCTGGTCCGCCACCGTCACAGGGGCGGAGGTCCACCGCCGCCACCAGGCCGGCTGCAGCCGCTCCCGCGCGAATCGGGCCTGGGCCGGGTCCGGCTCCACGACAGTGCAGGGCACTTTCGGATAGCGAGCGCTGACTAAGGCATGCGCTTCCAGGCCGCCCTGCACCGGCCGCCAGTCGACCCAGGCCTCGGGCTGGAGGCGGATCCACTCGAGCCGCCCGGCCATCCGACGGCCCACCTCCTCGTGCAGCCAGGGCGAAGGCGCGGGCGCGCGCCGGGCCAGGCGGCCGGCGGCGACGGGGTCGATGGTGGGCGGGCGGACGGTCAACGGGGGGGCGGATGCGAAGGGAACGATCGGTCAACGCCGGCCCGGCTGCGGCCGGAGGAAAGCGGCCCCGATAGGGAAGGCGGCGGCCCACACGGAGCCGTCGCGCCAGTATATTGACCCGCATGCCCCGGCTCCGGCTTGCCTCCCTGCTGGCCGAATTGACCACCGGCCTGACCACTGGCCTGGCCACGGGCCTGCCCGCCCGCTGCGAAGTCTGCCGGACCTGGCCCTCCCGCCCGATCTGCGCGGACTGCGCCCGCGAATGCGGGGACACCGGCCGTGGCATCCAGGGCCGCTGCGCGCGCTGCGCCCTGCCCCTGGCCTCGCCCCCCTGCGTGGCGAGGCCCTCCCTCCCGACCACCCCCTCCACTCCCGGCCCCGACACCCCGGAGGCACTGCCGCTTTGCGGCGCCTGCCGCCTGCGTCCGCCGCCCCTGGACGCCTGCGCCTGCGCCCTGCCCTACGACTTTCCCTGGGACGGCCTCATCGCCCGGTTCAAGTTCGGCGGCGAACCGGGCCTGGCCGGACCGCTGGCGGGCCTGCTGCGGCAGCAGCCGCAGGCCGCGGCCCTGGTCGACGCCGCCGACTGGGTGCTGCCCCTGCCATTGGCCCCACGCCGGCTTGCGGAGCGCGGCTACAACCAGGCGCTGGCGCTGGCCCGGCAGCTCGCGCCCGGACGGCGGCTGGCGCCTCGCCTGCTGCACCGGGTGCGCGAGACGCCGCCGCAGGCCAGCCTCGACCGCGCCGCCCGCGCGCGCAACCTGCGCCAGGCCTTCGAGGTCGATCCCGCGCAGGCGGCTACCATCCGGGGCCGCCGGCTGCTGCTGGTCGACGACGTGATGACCAGCGGCGCCACGCTGCACGAGGCCGCCCGGACCTTGCGCCGGGCCGGCGCGGCCCACGTGGCCGCCGTGGTGCTGGCCCGCACCGAATTGCCCTGACCCACCCCATGTTCCACATCGTCCTCGTCGAGCCCGAGATCCCGCCCAACACCGGCAACGTCATCCGCCTCGCGGCCAACACCGGCTGCACGCTGCACCTGGTGGAGCCGCTGGGGTTCTCGATGGAGGACAGGCTGATGCGCCGCGCGGGGCTGGACTACCACGAGTGGGCCGAGGTGCGCCGGCACGCCGACTGGGCGGCCTTCCTCGCGAGCCAGCGGCCCGACCCGGCGCGATGCTTCGCGCTCACCACCCGGGGCACGCGCGGGGTGCACGAGGTGGCCTTCCAGCCGGGGGACTGCTTCGTGTTCGGCTCCGAGAGCCGGGGCCTGGACCCGGCGCTGAGGGATTCCTTCGCGCCGCCGCAGCGGCTGCGCCTGCCGATGCGGGCAGGCCAGCGCAGCCTCAACCTCTCGAACGCGGTGGCGGTGGCGGTGTTCGAGGCCTGGCGGCAGAACGGGTTTGGCGGGGCGGTGGACACCGCCTCACCCCCTCAGGGGTAGCAGCGCGCCAGCGACTCGGCCACGCAGACCGGCTTGTTGGCGCCCTCGCGCTCGACGGTCACGCCCCAGGTGATCTGCACGCCGCCCTCGACCGGGTCGCAGGCCAGGAGCGTCATGCGCGCCCGCACCCGGCTGCCCACCGGCACCGGGGCCGGGAAGCGCACCTTGTTGAGGCCGTAGTTCACCGCCATGCGCACCTCGCGGATGGTGACCGCCATCTCGAAGAACTTCGACAGCAGCGAGAGGGTGAGGAAGCCATGGGCAATGGGCGCGCCGAAGGGCCCGGCCTTGGCGCGCTCGGGGTCGACGTGGATCCACTGGTGGTCGTGCGTGGCGTCGGCGAACTGGTTCACCTGCGCCTGGGTGATGGTGAGCCAGTCGGTGACGGCAACTTCCTGGCCGACCAGGGGGGGGAGCTCGGAGAGGGTCTGGAAGGTTCTCATCAGCCCATCGTAACGGGCTGGTCAGGCGGGACCGTGTCGCTTGGGCGAATCGGTCGGTGGCAGCCTTATCCCCAGAGCTTTGCACGCAGCGCGTCCGGCGTGGCACCCACCACGATTGCCTCGGCATCCTGCCGAACCCGGTCCATGGCCGCGGCCCTGGCCGTCGGGTCCGCGCTTTGCGCCGAGCGCCCGCCCTCGCGGGCCCAGAGCGCCATGGACACCGCATCGGTCATCGCCTCGGCCGCCTTGAATGCAAACCCTTCGCTCTGCAGGAAATCCTTTTCCATCACAGACTTGCTCCAGGCGGCCAGGTCACCCGCCGATCCTCCCACCAGGTGCCGGGCCACCAAGCCCAGTCGGGTGCCAAGGGTTTCCTTGTCGGTGGCCATCCTGATTCCGTCGGCAAGCACCGTATCCGTCAATTCGGCAATTAGACGCGCGCGCTCCCTGCCCGAAGCCTTCAAGGCGGAATCGCTTTCTTCCTTTTTCTTCGCGAACTTGGTGAGAGTGCCATCCACGTCCAGGCCCTTCCTGGCTGCCGTGGCCTTGTTGTCCGAGTCGCTGGAGGTCTTTTCCAATTTGGCGAGCGTTTTGTCGGCCGCCTCAAGGGTCTTGGCCCGGGCCGCATGCTCCTCGGGGGAGAAGGCCGCCCCCTGGGTCGCGAGCAACTCTTCGAACTGGCGGGTTTGGCCCTCTCGTAGTGTCGACGAGGTGAGTAGTACCTCGTAGCCGAACAGTCGCTTGGCCCTCTCGGAGATCCCCGTGGAAGTCGCCTGCAACTGCTCGGCCGTCATCGGTGCTGGCCGGGCTGAACTCGGTGACCCATGATGCTGCTCGACCGCTCGTTGGCTGATCGGCTGCGAATGCGGCTGAGAACCGCCGTTCAGCGCCGAGGTCGACCCGGTGACAGCCTGATGGCTCGGCGCCACCGCACTCGCGGGAACCTGGCCCTGGCCAATGGCCGTTGCGGTGTGGGACCCGAGCTGTCCCGCTGCCTTCTGATCCTTTGGCGGGGTCGGAGTACTGGCAGGCTTCCCGCTGAAGAGGGTCGCGATCCCCTTGCTTATGTTCTGCATGAAATCAACTCCTTGAGTAAGCCCGGGCCTGCGGGCCCCTGCGACATCGCCTGAATCACGTCGACCCCGTCGAGTGAGACCGCGTCCAATGCGGCCCAATCTACTCATCTGTAATGATTAGGTCAACAGTTTCGTTGTAGAGGCCCGTGCTACCCTCCCGACCCCATGTTCAACCCCTCCCAGGACGACGTCCGCCGCTTCTTCTGCGGTATCCAGGCCAAGGCCCGGGCCCAGGCCCCGATGGACGCCCTCGAAACCCTGGCCGGCCAGTGGCTGGCCGAGCACCCCGAGTACGCGGACGACCTCGCTGACGCCGAGGCCGCGGTGAAGAAGGTCTATGACGGCCAGGACGGCCGCAGCAACCCCTTCTTGCACCTCTCGATGCACCTGTCCATCAGCGAACAGTGCTCGATCGACCAGCCGCGCGGCATCCGCCAGGCGGTCGAGCTCCTGGCCGCCCGCCGCGACTCACTGCACGAGGCCCACCACGAGGCCATGGAATGCCTGGGCCAGATGCTCTGGGAGAGCCAGCGCGCCGGCCGGCCGCCCGACGGCCAGGCCTATATCGACTGCGTGCAGCGCCGCGCCACGCGGTGAAGTGAATGCCTTGAACCGAGGGCCGCACGCCTCCCCTTGGCGCCTCCCCTTGGCGCCTCCCCAGCTTCCGTCGAAGCGCCAATGAAAAAGGCCCGCATCTGCGGGCCTTTTTGCTGCCGGCCGCCGGAAGGGCGGCCAGGGCGTCGATCAGCGGAAGCGGCTCTGCGGCTTGACCTGCATCTCGCCTTCCAGCGAGCCCACGTACTGCGACAGGGCCTTGAGCTCGGCGTTGGTGAACTGCTTGGCGATGCCCCCCATCACGCCGTTGGAGCGGCCAACCACGTTGTTCGGCTCGTTCTTGTAGGCCTTGAGGGTGACGAAGAGGTAGTCGGCGTGCTGGCCGGCGATCTTGGGGTAGGCGGGGTCGACCGGCTTGGAGAAGTTGGCGCCGTGGCAGGAGACGCAGGCGGCCTTCTGCAGCAGGGCGGCGACCTGGGGGCTGGGCTCGCGGGCGGG
>CAZCTU010000103.1:0-5909 GCA_964501495.1 uncultured Ramlibacter sp. | reverse complement strand
CAGACTGGGCCATGGCTTCCAGAATGAGCACGCCGGGCATGACCGGGCGGTGCGGGAAGTGGCCGGTAAAGAAGGGCTCGTTGATGGTGACGTTCTTGAGGGCGACGATGCGCTCGCCCTTGGTCAGGCTCACCACCCGGTCCACCAGCAGGATGGGGTAGCGGTGCGGAAGCTGCTTGAGGATCTGATGGATGTCCATCACGGCTTGTTCAGACATGGTTCTTCTCGAGTGCTTTGATGCGGTCGCGCAGCGAATGGAGCTGGCGCAGCGTGGCGGCGTTCTTCTCCCAGGACGCATTGTCGTCCAGGGGGAAGACGCCGGTGTAGAGGCCAGGCTTGGCGATGGAGCGGCTCACCAGCGACATGGCGGAGATGTGCACATGGTCGGCGATGGTCAGATGGCCCACGATGCCCGATTTGCCGCCGATGGTGCAGTGTGCCCCGATGCGGGCGCTGCCGGCGATGGCCACGCAGCCGGCGATGGCGGTGTGGCGGCCGATGCGGACGTTATGGCCAACCTGGATCAGGTTGTCGAGCTTGACACCGTCTTCGATGACGGTGTCCTCGAGCGCGCCGCGGTCGATGCAGGTGTTGGCGCCGATCTCGACGTCGTCGCCGATGCGCACCGCGCCCAGCTGCTCGATCTTTTCCCAGGCGCCTTCATGCGGGGCGAAGCCGAAGCCGTCGGCGCCGATCACCACGCCGGGGTGGAGGAGGCAGCGCGCGCCGATGACGCAGCCTTCGGACACGGTCACGCGCGACTTGAGGACGGTGCCCTCCCCGATGCGCGCGCCGCGCTCGACCACGCACAGCGCGCCGATGCGGGCCGTGGGGTGCACCTCGGCGTCCGGGTCGACGACCGCGCTGGGGTGGATGCGGGGGCCGGACGCCTCGGCCGGGGCATGGCGCGCCCTCCACAGGCGGGTCAGGCGGGCGAAGTAGAGGTAGGGGTCCTCGGCCACGATGGCCGTGCCGCGGGCCTGGGCGGCCTCGCGCAGGGCTGGGCCCACGATGACACAGGCCGCCTTGGAGGCGGCCAGTTGCGGTTGGTAGCGGGGGTTGCTCAGGAAGCTGAGCTGGTCGCCGGAGGCGGACTCCAGCGGCGCCAGGCCCTCGATGGACTGGCCGGGGTCGCCGATCAGCTCCCCCCCCAGTGCCTGGACGATGTCACCCAGTCGCAGCGTCACCTCACCGGCTCGCGGCGGCGTTGAGGGCGCGGATCACCTTGTCGGTGATGTCGTGCTTGGGGTTGATGTAGACCGCTTCCTGGAGGATGAGGTCGTACTTGTCCTGCTCGGCGACCTGCTTGACCACGCGGTTGGCGCGCTCGAGCACCTGCTGCAGCTCTTCATTGCGGCGGGCGGCCAGGTCCTCCTGGAACTCGCGGCGCTTGCGTTGGAGTTCGCGGTCCTGGTCGGCCAGCTGGCGCTGGCGCTGCTGGCGCTGGCTCTCGGACAGAGTGGGCGCGTCGCGCTCGAACTTGTCGGAAGCGGCCTTGAGGGTCGCGGCCAGGTCGTTCATTTCCTTCTCGCGCTTGGAGAACTCCTGCTCCAGGCGGGTCTGGGCAGCCTTGGAAGCGCCGGCCTCACGCAGGACGCGGTCGGTGTTGACGAAGCCGATGCGGAAGTCCTGGGCCAGGGCGGGGGCGGTGAGCGCCAGGGCGGCGAACAGGCCGAGGGCCCAGCGAACGAGGATTTGCTTCATTAGAAGGAGGTTCCGATCTGGAATTGGAATTTTTCGATTCTATCGCCCGGGAACTTGCGCACCGGGTGGGTGTAGGCGAAGCGCAGCGGACCGATGGGCGAAATCCAGGACAGGCCGGCACCGGCGGACGCGCGCAGCTGGGACAGGTCGAAGCGCTCGTCTGCGCCGTAGACGTTGCCCATGTCGAAGAAGCCGTACAGGCGCACGCTGCGGTCATTCCCCATCCCCGGCATGGGACCCAGCAGTTCGCCGTTGAGCGCCAGCTTCCGGGTGCCGCCGACGATGGCACCGGTCACGTCGCGCGGGCCCAGGGTGCCGGAGCCGAAGCCGCGGACCGAGCCCAGGCCGCCCCCGGTGAAGTTCTTGAAGACCGGGTAGGAGGAGTCCCCGATGGCCTGGCCCCAGCCGAAGTCGGAGTTGAAGGCCAGGGTGAACTGGCGGTCCAGCGGAACGTACTGCTGCAATTGATAGCTGCCGCGGAAGTACTTCGCGTCACCGGCCGGGCTGATCTCGCCGTTCACGCGCTGCAGGCGACCGCGGGAGGGCACCAGGGCGCTGTCCCGATCATCGCGGTACCAGCCTAAGGTGAAGGGGACGAGCGTGCTCTTGTAGCCCACATCGCGGGCGTAGATCAGGTAGGCGGCGGGGATGGCGGCGCCGGTCACGATATTGTTCTGCTCCACACCCGCACCGAAATAAACCGTATCGACCTCGGTGAAGGGCACGCCGAAGCGCAGGCTGCCGCCGGAGGTGACGATACGGTAGTTGCCGCCCTGGTCCTGGTAGGGCCGGACGTCTCGGTGGTAGAGCTCCCAGGTGCGGGAGACGCCATCCGCCGTGTAGTACGGGTCGGTGGTGTTGATCGAGAACACCCGGTTGTACTTGCTGGTGTTCAGGTTGAACGACAGGAACTTGCCCGAGCCGAAGGCGTTGTCCTGGGTGACACCCAGGCCCAGGGTGATCTTTTCGGCGGAGGAAAAGCCGGCAGTGAACTGGATCGCGCCGGTGGGCTTTTCCTCGACGGTGAGCAACAGGTCGACCTGATCCGGCGCGCCGGGCACCTCCTGGGTCTCGATCGCCACGCTCTTGAAGTAGCCCAGTCGGTCCACCCGGTCGCGGGAGCGGCGGATGCGGTCGCCGTCGTACCAGCTGGCCTCGAGCTGCCGGAATTCGCGCCGGATGACTTCGTCACGGGTGCGGTTGTTGCCGGCGATGTTGATGCGGCGCACATAGGCGCGGCGGCTGGGTTCAGCCTGGACCACCAGCTGCACGCGGCCATTGGCGCGGTCGACCTCCGGGCGGGCCTGCACCTGAGCGAAGGCGTAGCCGAAGTTGCCGAAGTAGTCGGTGAAGGCCTTGGTGGTCCGGGTGACGTCGTCAATGTTGTAGGGCTGGCCCGGCTTGATGGACACCAGGGCCTTGAACTCGTCGTCCTTGCCCAGGAAATTGCCTTCCATCTTGACGCCGCTCACCACGAAGCGCTCGCCTTCGGTGATGTTGACGATGATGGACACGTCCTTCTTGTCCGGCGACAGCGCGACCTGGGTGCTGTCGATGGTGAATTCCATGTAGCCGCGCTGCAGGTAGAAGGACCGCAGGTTCTCCAGGTCCGCGTTGAGCTTGGTGCGGGAGTACTGGTTGGACTTGGTGTACCAGCTGAAGATGCCGCCGGTGTCCTGGCTGAACTCGCCCTTGAGCTTGCTCTCGCTGAAGGCCTTGGCGCCGACGATGCGCAGTTCGCGGATGCGCGCGGTGGCGCCTTCGTTCACCGAGAAGGTGAGGTTGACGCGGTTGCGCTCGATCGGGGTGACGGTGGTCACCACCTCGGCAGCGTAGAGGCTGCGGCCGATGTACTGGCGCTTGAGCTCCTGCTCGGCGCGGTCGGCCAGGGCCTGATCAAAGGGCCGCCCGTCGGCCAGGCCGATGTCGCGCAGGGCCTTGATCAGGGTGTCCTTGTTGAATTCCTTGATGCCGGAGAAGTCGACAGCGGCAATGGTGGGCTGCTCCTGCACGACCACGACCAGCACGTCGCCCTGCACCTCCAGGCGCACGTCCTTGAACAGGCCCAGGGCGAAGAGCGAGCGGATGGCGGCGGTGCCCTTGTCGTCCTCGTAGCGGTCGCCGACGCGGACCGGGATGGAGGCGAAGACGGTGCCGGGCTCGACGCGCTGCAGGCCTTCGACGCGGATGTCGCGGATGGTGAAGGGTTCGACGGCCCAGGCCTGCGCGGCGAAGGCCAGCGACATCAGCCCGCCCATGATGCGGAGGGAGAGAGGGGCGAGACGACGGGCGCTGCGCTTGTAGGGTGGGTTCATGGATTGTTCAGGAGGCGCGTGAGGTCGTTGAACAGGGCGATGGACATCATGGCCAGCAGGACCGCCACGCCCGCGCGCTGGAGCCGCTCCAGCCAGGCGTCGGACACGCCCCTTCCCGTCACCAACTCCCAAAGATAATACATCAGGTGCCCCCCATCGAGGACGGGTAGCGGCAGCAGGTTCAGCACCCCCAGGCTCACGCTGACCATGGCCAGAAAGACCAGGTACTGCGAAAGTCCCATGCTGGCGGAACGGCCGGCGTAGTCGGCGATGGTGAGCGGCCCGCTGAGGTTGGACAGCGAGGCCTCGCCAATCACCATCCGGCCCATCATGCGCAAAGTGAGAACGGATACCTCCCAGGTCCGGGACGCCCCGGACACCAGCCCTTCCCACGGCCCCTGGCGCACCAGCGCGGTCTGGGGCGGCGAGCCCACGAAGGCGCCGATGCGGCCGACCGTCTGGCCAGCCTGGCCCGTCTGACCGGCACCACCCGCCCTGCCCGGCTCACCGGCCACCTCGGGCGTGACCTGCAGCGCCAGCTCGCGGCCCTCCCGCAGCACCCGCCAGGTGGCCGTGACCGGCTGACCGTCCGGCCCGACCTGGCGGCGGATCCACTCACGCAGCTGCTGCCCGTCGACGATGGCCTGGGCGCCCGCGGCCAGCACCCGGTCGCCCGGCTGCAGGCCGGCGCGCTCGGCCGCGCCGCCTGCGACCACACGCCCCAGCACCGGCTCGGTGAGCGGGGACACGATGCCGATGCGGCGCGCCAGGCCGGCGTCGGCATCGGCGCCCGCCAGCTGCGACAGCGGCAGCCGGACGTCGCGCGGTCCGCCGGGCGAGGCCGGGCCCAGCTGCAGCAGGATGTCCTCGCCCTCGAGCGCCGCCTGCATCAGGCGCCAGCGCAGGTCGTCGAAGGAGGCCACCGCCTGGGACGCGGGTACGCCGTCCGGCGATTCCGAAGTGCTCGGCTCGGCGGTGGCCAGCACCTCCTCGCCGCCCGTCAGCCCGGCGCGCTCGGCCAGCGAGCCGGACACCGGCGCCGACAGCAGCGCGCGCGGCGCCTCGACACCGGTCCAGGCGGCCGCCGCATACAGCAGCACGGCCAGCCCCAGGTTGGCCAGCGGCCCGGCGGCGACGATCAGGAAGCGCGCGCGCAGCGAGGCGCGGTTGAAGGCGCGGTGAGCCTCGGCCGCGTCCACCGGGGCCTCGCGCTCGTCGAGCATGCGCACATAACCGCCCAGGGGCAGCGCGCAGAGGGTGAATTCGGTGTCCTGACCCGGCCGGGGACGGCGCGGCTTCCAGCGAAACAGCACCCGGCCGAAGCCGACGGAGAAACGCAGCACCTTCACATCGCAGGCCACCGCCGCGCGGTAGTGGCCGTACTCGTGGACCGTGATCAGCAGGCCCAGGGCAAGGAGGAAAGCGAGGACGGTGAGCATGGCGGGCTGAGGACTGCGAAAAATGGACCGGCGCCGCTCGCCTCAGGCCAGGCGGGCGATGCCCTCGGCGGCCACCCGCCGCACCCGGGCATCCAGGGCCAGCAGGTCCTCGACGCTGCGCGGATGCTCGGGTTGGACCGCGGCCAGCGTGGCCAGGTTCAGGGCGTGGATCTGGTCGAAGCGGAGGCGGCGGGACAGGAAGGCGTCCACCGCCACCTCATTGGCGGCGTTGAGCACCGCGGTCGTGCCGGGCGCGGCCTCGAGCGCCTGCCAGGCCAGGGCCAGGCCGGGGAAGCGTCCGCGGTGACCGTGGCTCTCCAGCGATTCGAAGCTCAGGTCGGACAGCGCGGTGAAATCGAGCGGCTGCGCCCCCGAGGCGATGCGCTCGGGCCAGGACAGGCCGTAGGCGATCGGCACGCGCATGTCGGGCGTGCCCAGCTGGGCCACCACC
>CAZCTU010000102.1:0-6001 GCA_964501495.1 uncultured Ramlibacter sp. | reverse complement strand
GTTGGGCCGCCCGTCTCACATCTTCGACCTGGACAAGATCCACGGTGGCCTGCAGGTGCGCTGGGGCCAGGCCGGCGAGCAGCTCAAGCTCCTGAACGGCAACACCATCACCGTCGACGAGAAGGTGGGCGTGATCGCCGATGACCGGCAGGTCGAGTCCCTGGCCGGCATCATGGGCGGCGACGCCACGGCGGTGTCGGACGACACCCGCCACATCTACGTCGAGGCCGCCTTCTGGTGGCCCGCCGCGATCCAGGGCCGTTCCCGCCGTTTCAACTTCTCCACCGACGCCGGTCACCGCTTCGAGCGCGGCGTCGACCCGAGCCAGACCGTGGAGCACATCGAGCGCATCACCCAGCTGGTGCTCGAGATCTGCGGCGGCGAGGCCGGCCCGATCGACGACCGGGTGCTGGCCCTGCCCGAGCGCAAGCCGGTGGTGCTGCGCGCGTCGCGCGCCGCCCGCGTGATCGGCATGCCGCTCTCGGCCGAGGACTGCATCGAGGCGCTGCAACGCCTGGGTCTGGAAGTGGCCCGTGACGGCGACCGCCTGTCGGTGGTGCCGCCGCCGCACCGCTTCGACATCGAGATCGAGGAAGACCTGATCGAGGAAGTGGTGCGGGTGATCGGCTACGACAAGCTGCCGACCACGCCTCCGCTGGCGCCCATCACCGGCCGCCCGGCCGACGAGTCGCGCCGCAGCCGCTTTGCGGTGCGCCGCCTGCTGGCCGCCCTGGGCTACCAGGAGACGATCAACTTCAGCTTCGTCGAGGAAGCCTGGGAGCGTGACCTGGCCGGCAACGCCGACCCGGTCAAGCTCCTCAACCCGATCGCCAGCCAGATGTCGGTCATGCGCTCCTCGCTGGTCGGCTCGCTGATGCAGGTGCTGCGCCACAACCTGGACCGCAAGGCCGACCGGGTGCGCGTGTTCGAGATCGGGCGTGTGTACTTCCGGGATCCCTCGGTGACCACCACCGACAGCACGGTGCGCGGCGTGCGCCAGCCGATGAGGGTGGCCGGCCTGGCCTTCGGCCCGGTCGACGGCCTGCAATGGAGCCGCAAGGGGCAGGGCGGCGCCGACTTCTTCGACGCCAAGGGCGACGTGGAGGCCCTGCTGTCGCCCCTGAAGGCGGAGTTCCGCCCGGTGATCCACCCGGCCCTGCATCCCGGCCGCTGCGCCGGCGTGTTCCTGGATGGCGTCCAGGTCGGGGTGGTGGGCGAGCTCCACCCCCGCTGGCGCCAGGCCTGGGAACTGGCCAGCGCGCCCATGGTGTTCGAATTGGATCTCGACGCCGTCCTGACCCGCGCGGTCCCGGCCTTCCAGCCGGTGCCCAAGGTGCAGCCCGCCGAGCGCGACATCGCGGTGGTGGTGGGTGACGCGGTGAGCCACGACGCGGTGCTCGCCGCCGCCCGCAGCGCCGACACCGGCGGCCTGCTGCAGGGCGTGCAGCTCTTCGACCTGTACAAGCCGCAGCAGCCGGTCGCCGGCATTGGCGCTGGCGAGAAGAGCCTGGCCCTGCGCTTGACGCTCGGGGACCCGGTCGCCACACTGACCGACGAACAGATTGACGCCGCCGTGCGCGCCGTCGTCGATGCCATCGGCCAACGGGCCGGCGGCCGCCTGAGGGGCTGAACCACATGACCGCACTGACGCCTGCCCAGCGACTGGCCGAGAGGGAGGATGCCTCCCTGGCCTTCGCCGCGATGAGCCTGGAGACACCGGCCCTCACCAAGGCCCAGCTCTCCGACCTGCTGTTCGAGCAGATTGGTCTGAACAAGCGCGAGTCCAAGGACATGGTCGATGCCTTCTTCGACCTGGTCTCGGCCCGCCTGCTCGAGGGCCAGGACGTGAAGATTTCCGGCTTCGGAAATTTCCAGATCCGCACCAAGGCGGCCCGTCCGGGCCGCAACCCGCGCACCGGCGAGCTCATTCCGATCGAGGCCCGCCGCGTCGTGACCTTCCACGCGAGCCACAAGCTCAAGGAAGCGATCCAGGGGCCCGCCGAAGCCTGAACGCGCGGCGTACTTTCGTACACCCGCATACCGGGGTTCGCAGGCCTGCTGCCACAACAGGCCTTTTTCCGGCCGCCGAGTTCAGGTAACCTCTGACCCCCTCGCGCCGAAATCAACGGCCAAAAGCCGCCTGAACTGTCTGCCGCTTCCCGCTCCTCATGGACCAGCCGCTTCCCAGCATTCCTGCCAAGCGCTACTTCACCATCGGTGAGGTGAGCGACCTGTGTGGCGTCAAGCCGCATGTCCTGCGCTATTGGGAGCAGGAATTCACGCAGCTGCGTCCCATGAAGCGACGCGGCAACCGCCGCTACTACCAGCACCATGAGGTGCTGATGATCCGCCGCATCCGCGACCTGCTCTATGACCAGGGCTTCACCATCAGCGGCGCGCGCAACAAGCTGCAGGAGATCGCCCAGGTCGATCGCGACCGCCGGCGGGCCATCGACCTGCCGGAGGCGCTGGCGGACCTCGACGAAGTCCGGTTCCAGGAAGAGACGGAAGAGGCAGAGGAGGGCGGTCGCATGCTGCAGGCCGCGGCCCTTGCCGCGCCCCTGCGAGCGCAGGCCCAGGTGCAGGTCCACGGCCTGGCGCAGGAACTGCCTGCCGACGAGGCCTGGCCCCACCGTCTGCAGCAGGTCCGCCGCGAGCTGGCCGAAATTCGCGATCTTTTGAGCGCCGCCCTCGATCGCAGCGAAGGAGGCCGCGATTCTCGCGCTATAATCTGAGGCTTCGGCGTGTAGCGCAGCCTGGTAGCGCACTTGCATGGGGTGCAAGGGGTCGCGAGTTCGAATCCCGCCACGCCGACCATCAAAAGAAACGGGCCACGATCTGCAAGGATCGTGGCCCGTTTTCCTTTTTGGCCATCAACTCTGTCCGTTCGGCCGGCGCGATCTTCCCGTCCCTGCGTGCCCCTTCAGTGCTGCAGGCTGAATGCTTCGCGGCCCGGCGCGCTGCGCTCGAGGTGGCGGGAGATGTTGCCGCACACCAGGTCGCACAACTCGTAGACCGCTGGATCCGCGATGCGGTAGTAGACGCTGGTGCCGCGGCTCTCGCGCTCGACGAGGCCCTGCTTGCTCAGGACACCCAGATGGCGCGAGATGTTGGCGATGCTGTAGCCGCACAGCTGCGCCAGGTCGCCCACATTGCACTCCCCGGTGCGAAGCCGGTTGAGGATTTGCAGCCGGGTGGGTTCAGCCAGGGCCTGGAAATAGGCGGCCACCACGCCCAGGGCCTCAGGGGGCATCTGCGCCATCGGCACGGCGCTTGCCAGGGTGACGGGACCGGTCTTGGGTGACTTGGAACTGCGCGGCATGGGATTTCCTTTGGCCTCGAATTGTAGTTTGAATTTCATATTTGCGTAAACGCGCAAATTAGTGAATAATCCCCGCCATCGAATTGAACGCGGGCCCATGCCGCGAAATTGCGCCCCTGCCGAACGAGACAAGTCCATGAACAAACCATTCCGACCGATCCCCCTCGCACTGGTGTATCTGCTGGCCTCGGGCCTGTGGCCCGCCTTGTCGGCGACTGCGGCTGATGCGCCCGCCACCGCCGTCAAACCCGCGGCCTCCGCGGCGCAGGCCAACCTGCCGGTCCACGTCGTCAAGGGCGCTGCCATGACGGCTCAGGGCGTGAGCCTCGATGCGGTGGTCGAGGCCGTGCGACAGACGGGGCTGGCCGCCCAGGTGCCTGGCGCGATCGTGGGCCTCCACGTCAAGGCCGGTGACGCGGTACGAGCGGGCCAGCCGCTGGTGCGCATCGACGCGCAGGCGGCGCAGCAGGGCGTGACCGCCAGCATCGCCCAGGTCGAGGCAGCCCGGGCCCAGCTGCATGTCGCCACCCAGGACTTCGAGCGCCAGAAGCAGCTGTTCGCCAAGCAGTACATCAGTCAGGCGGCGCTCGAGCGTGCCGAGGCCCAGCGGCAGGCCGCGCAGGCCCAGGTCAATGCGCTGCAGGCCCAAGCCCAGGCCGCCCGAGCGCAGTCGGGCTTTTTCGTCCTGAACGCGCCCTATGGCGGCGTGGTGACCGAGGTGCCAGTCAATCTGGGTGACATGGTCATGCCCGGACGCCCCCTGCTGACACTCGTCGACCCTTCGGCCCTGCGCATCACCGTGGCCGTGCCCCAGAGCCTCCTGCCGGCGCTGGCTGATGGCGGCAAGGGGCTGCGCTTTGAAATTCCCGGGGTGACCGTGGGAGAGCCACTCGCACCCGCGTCCGTCCAGTTGCTGCCGACCGTCGACCCGGCGACCCACACCGCCCAGCTCCGGGTCGGCCTTCCCGCCGGCCTGAAGGGCCTGGCGCCCGGCATGTTCGCCCGCGTGTTCCTGCCTGCCGGCCCGGCGGCGGCGCAAGGCGCCGAGCGCCTCCTCGTGCCGACCCGGTCGGTGGTGCGCCGCGCCGAGATGACCGGCCTCTACGTGCTCGATGGCCAGGGCCAGCCTCGGCTTCGCCAGGTGCGACTGGGCCAGGCCCAGGGCGACATGGTCGAAGTGCTGTCCGGCGTGGCCGCCGGCGACCGTGTCGTGACCGAGCCCCAGGCCGCGGCGCGTCGCTGAGAGGGGAGGGCGCATGAACCAGTCCAACCCCATGGGTGTGTCCGGCCGCATCGCCGGCAAGTTTCTCTCGGCCCAGATCACGCCCCTGCTGGCTGTGGTGGCCCTGCTGCTCGGGTTCTTCGCGGTGCTCGTGACGCCGCGCGAGGAGGAGCCGCAGATCAACGTGACCATGGCCAACGTGCTGGTGCCGTTCCCCGGCGCCTCGGTGCGGGACGTGGAGCAGATGGTCGCCACGCCTGGCGAGCAGGTGCTCTCGCAGATTGCCGGCGTCGAGCACGTGATGAGCGTGTCCCGCCCCGGTATGGCGGTGCTCACCGTGCAGTTCAAGGTGGGCGTGCCCCGCACCGAGGCCCTGGTGCGCCTGCACGACACCATCCGCGCCAATGGCGACTGGCTACCGCAGGGCCTTGGAGTGATGGAGCCGGTCATCAAGCCCCGGGGCATCGACGACGTGCCCATCGTCACCCTCACGCTGTTCGACAAGCGGCCCGAGGCGACCGTCTTCGACCTGGAGCGCGTCGCGCACAGCATCGAGTCCGAGATCAAGCGCGTGCCCGGCACCCGCGAGGTGGTCTCCATCGGCGGCCCGGGCCGTGCGGTGCGCATCCAGATCGACCCGGCCCGGCTGGCAGGCAGCGGCGTCACCGTCGCCGACCTGCGCCAGACGCTGCAGTCGGCCAACCTGGGCGCGCCGGTGGGAGACTTGCTCGCCGGTAACCGCGCGGTGGCCCTGGAGGCTGGCCCTTACCTGGCCGACGCGCGCGAGGTGGGCGAGCTGCTCGTGGGCGCGCCGGGCGGACGCCCGGTGTTCATGAAGGACGTGGCCCAGGTGAGCGACGGGCCGCTGCCCGCGCAGCGCTATGTCTGGCACGGCCTGTCGCAGAAGGCTGGCGGTGGCGAATACCCGGCCATCACCCTGTCGGTGACCAAGAAGCCGGGCGAAAACGCGATCGACGTGGCCAATGCGGTCACGCAGCGGGTGGAGCAGCTTCGCAACACGGTGATCCCCGCCGACGTGGAAGTGGCCCAGACCCGCAACTACGGCGCCACCGCCAACGACAAGGCGACCAAGCTCATTCAGAAGCTGCTGTTCGCCACCCTGTCGGTGGTCGCCCTGGTCTTCGTGGCCCTGGGCCGGCGCGAGGCCGCCATCGTCGGCGCCGCGGTGGTGCTCACGCTCACGGTGACCCTGTTCGCCTCCTGGGCCTGGGGCTTCACGCTGAACCGGGTGTCGCTGTTTGCTCTCATCTTCTCCATCGGCATCCTGGTGGACGACGCCATCGTGGTGGTGGAGAACATCCACCGGCACCAGGCCTTGTACCCGGACCGGTCCCTGGTCGATCTGATCCCCGGCGCGGTTGATGAAGTGGGCGGACCGACCATCCTGGCCACGCTGACCGTGATCGCGGCGCTGCTGCCCATGGCCTTCGTGTCCG
>CAZCTU010000101.1:0-6019 GCA_964501495.1 uncultured Ramlibacter sp. | reverse complement strand
CGAACAGCAGCAGGCCCTGGAACACGCCGGTGATGGACTTGGGCATGCCCATGCGTGACTGCGCCAGCTCGCCGCCGATGTAGAACATGGACATCAGGATCGCCGAGAACACCAGGCCCACCGGGTGCAGGCGGCCCACGTAGGCCACGATGATGGCGGCGAAGCCGTAGCCCACCGGGATGTAGGGCGTGAGCTGGCCCACCGGGCCGGCCACTTCCAGCGCGCCGGCGAGGCCCGCCGCGCCGCCCGAGACCAGCAGCGCCAGCCACAGGGCCTTGCGCGAGGAAAAACCGGCGTAGCGCGCGGCGTCCGGCGCCAGCCCGCCCACCTGCTGCGCGAAACCGGCGCGGGTGCGGAACAGGAAGACCCAGAGGCCGACAACGCCCAGGAGCGCCAGCCCCAGGCCGATGTTCACCCGCGAGCCGGGCACCAGCTTCGGGATACGGGTCACCGCCTCGAAGGTCTTGGTCTGCGGGAAGTTGTAGCCCATGGGGTCCTTCCAGGGGCCGAAGACCAGCAGGTTCAGCACCTGCACCGCCACATAGACCAGCATCAGGCTGACCAGGATCTCGTTGGCGTTGAAGCGGTCCCGCAAGAGCGCCACCAGCCCCGCCCAGACCATGCCGCCGACGATGCCCGCCAGCAGGATGGCCGGCACGATCCAGGGCCCGGTGTCCTTCTCGGCCAGCAGGGCGACGCCGCCGGCGCAGATGGCGCCCAGCACGAACTGGCCCTCGGCGCCGATGTTCCAGACGTTGGAGCGGAAGCACACCGCCAGGCCCAGCGCGATCAGCAGGAGGGGCGTGGCCTTGACCATCAGCTCGCCCAGAGCGTAGCCGGACTTGACCGGCTCCCAGAAGAACATCTGCAGCCCGCGCACCGGGTCCTTGCCCAGGGCGACGAAGAGGCACACGCCGATGACGACGGTGAGGGCGAGCGCCAGCAGGGGCGAGGCCACGCCCCAGAGGCGCGAGGCCTGGGGACGGGGTTCGAGCTTAAACATTCACGGCCTCCCGGGCGGCTTCTTCGTGCGAGCGGTCCCACAGGCCGGACATCCACTCGCCAATCATTTCCACGGTGGCCTCGGACCGCGCCAGCGAGGGCGACAGGCGCCCCTTGGCCATCACGTGCAGCCGGTCGCTCACCTCGAACAGTTCGTCAAGCTCCTCGCTCACCACCAGCACCGCGCAGCCGGCGTCGCGCAGCGCCAGCAGGGCCCCGCGGATCTGGGCGGCGGCGCCCACGTCCACGCCCCAGGTGGGCTGGGACACGATCAGGAGCTTCGGGCGGGCGTCGATCTCGCGGCCGACGATGAACTTCTGCAGGTTGCCGCCCGAGAGCGAGCGGGCCGCCGCGTCGGGGCCGCCGGCGCGCACGCCGAAGCGCTCGATGATGGAAGCCGCCTGCGCCTTGAGCGCGCCCATGCGGATCCAGCCGCCTTTGCCAAGGGCTTCCCGCCGCGTGAGCAGCAGGTTGTGCGCGAGCGACAGCGAGGGCACCGCGCCGCGGCCGAGGCGCTCCTCGGGAACGAAATGCAGGCCCAGGGCGCGGCGGCGGCCGGGGCCCATGCGCCCGGCGTCCTGGCCGGCCACTCGGACCATGGCGGCGCCGGCGCGGGTGTCCTCGCCCGAGAGGGCATAGAGCAGCTCGCGCTGGCCGTTGCCGGAGACGCCGGCGATGCCGACGATCTCGCCGGCGCGGACCTCGAGGGACACGCCTTCCAGGTCGGTGCCGAAAGGCGACTCGCGCGTGAGCGACAGGCCCTGCACCTGCAGCACCGGCGCGCCGACCTGGGCGGGGCGGTGCTCCAGCTGCGGCGGCTCGGCGCCGATCATCAGGCGCGAGAGCGAGGCCTCGCACAGGGCGCGGATCTCGTGCAGCTTGTGGCTGATGTACAGGATGGAGCAGCCGCGCGCGGCCAGCTGGCGCAGCACGACGAAGAGGCGCTCCACCGCCTGCGGGGTGAGCACCGAGGTGGGCTCGTCAAGAATGAGAAGCTGCGGACGCGTGAGCAGCGCGCGAATGATCTCCACCCGCTGCATCTGACCCACCGACAGGGTGTGCACCGGGCGGGTCGGGTCCACGTCGAGGCCGTATTCGGCGGCGGTCTCGGTGATCTGCCGGGTCACTTCGGCCAGGGGCATGGCCTTGTCCAGCCCCAGCCAGACGTTCTCGGCCACGGTCAGGGTGTCGAACAGGCTGAAGTGCTGGAACACCATCGCGATGCCCAGGGCGCGCGCCTCCTGCGGGTTGCGGATGGTGACGGGCTGCCCGTTCCACAGCATGCGGCCGGCGTCGGGCTTGACGCTGCCGTAAATGATCTTCATCAGGGTGGACTTGCCGGCCCCGTTCTCGCCGAGCACGGCGTGGATCTGGCCGGGCATGACGGTGAGCGAGACCTGGTCATTGGCCACCACCGCGGGATAGCGCTTGGTGATGCCGGCCAGGTGCAGGCGGGGGGGCGTTCCGGAGGGCGTCGCGGCGTGTTCGGTCACTTCGTTGGGCTTGCGTGGGACGCAGGTCGGTTTCGAGGAGTGTTCGGGCGGGGCCGACGCGCCTCGGGGAAACCCCGGGGGTTTGCGCAGCGCCGCGCCAGCCGCCATTGTGACTGCCCCGCAGCACCCGCCACCCGGGCTTGCACCCGAAACATTCGGCTTAACGGCAAGAGGAGCAGCCGCGGCGATGCCCATGCAAGGGCCATGCCTCGGGTGTTCGCCGGATGGGGGGACTGGCGGAACGCGCCATACTGGCGTCATGGACGCCAAGCCCCTTCGATTCATCCGCCGCGGCGAAACGGTCACCCTGCACGGGGTGCCGCCGGACCGCCCCCTCCTGGACCTGCTGCGCGAAGACCTGCACTGCACCGGCACCAAGGAAGGCTGCGGCGAAGGCGACTGCGGCGCGTGCACCGTGGTGGTGGCCGAGCCCGCGCCCGAGGGCGCGGACCGCCCGCTCACCTTCCGCGCCGTCAACAGCTGCATCCGTCTGGCGCACTCGGTCGACGGCCTGGCGCTGTGGACGGTGGAGGACCTGGCCGCGCCCGATGGCGCCCTGCACCCGGCCCAGGAAAGCCTGGCCCGCTGCCACGGCAGCCAGTGCGGCTTCTGCACGCCCGGCTTCGCGATGAGCCTGTTCGGCATGTACCAGAACCATGTCCGCCAGGGCGAGACGATCACGCCCGACCTGGCCCGCGCCGAGCTCTCGGGCAACCTGTGCCGCTGCACCGGCTACCGCCCCATCCTCGAGGCCGCCTGCCAGATGCAGGCCCTGCCCGCCGCGCCGGCGCATGTCGTCGACGAGGCGGCGCTGGCCGAGCGGCTGCGCGTGTTGCAGGCGGCCGCCAAGGCAAACCTGAGCGCCGCGCCCGGTGCGCGGGGACCCACCGCGCAGCCCGCCTCCAAGACCGCCCTCACTTCCGGCGCCAGCGCGCCGACCCCGTCGGGCGCATCCGGCGCCCCGGCCTACCTCGCGCCCACCACCCTGGCGGAACTCGTCGCCCTGCGCGCCGCCCACCCCCAGGCCCAGCTGGTCGCGGGCTGCACCGACGTGGGCCTGTGGATCACCAAGCAGCACCGGCAGTACGCGCAGGTGCTGGACGTGACCCGCGCCCACGAACTGCGCCAGTGCCAGGACCGGGGCGAGCACCTCGCCATCGGTGCGGCGGTCAGCCTGCAGGACGCGTTCAACGCCCTGGTCGCGCGCCGGCCCCAGCTGGCCGCCTTCGCCAGCCGCTTCGCCGGCCTGCCGGTGCGCAATGCCGGCACCCTGGGCGGCAACGTGGCCAACGGCTCGCCCATCGGCGACTCCATGCCCCTCCTCATCGCGCTGGGCGCGAAGGTGGTGCTGGCCAGCGTGCGCGGCGAGCGTGCCCTGGCGCTGGAGGACTTCTACCTGGGCTACCGCAAGACAGCGCTGGCCGAAGGCGAGGTGGTGGCCCGCCTCGAGGTGCCCCACCCGGCGCCGGGCGAATTCCTGCGCGCCTACAAGATCTCCAAGCGCTACGACGACGACATTTCCGCGGTCTGCCTGGTGGTGGCCCTGCACATCGAAGGCGCCCCGAGCGGCCCCGCCATCGACGCGGCAAGTCGAGGCAGCGCCAGCAACGGTCCGGTCGACCGCATTCCCGCAGGCGCCCGCGTCCGCTGCGCCCGCATCGGCGCAGGCGGCGTGGCCGCCACCCCGGCCCGCGCCACCCAGGCCGAGGCGGCGCTCGCCGGCCAGCCCTGGACCGAGGCCGCCGCCCGCAGCGCCGGCGCGGCCCTGCAGGCGCAGTTCAGCCCGATCTCGGACATGCGCGCCAGCGACGCCTACCGCCGGCAGGTGCTGGCCAACCTGATGCAGCGCCTGTGGCTGGAGAGCCAGGGCCAGGGCCTCATCAACCTGGAAGCAGCCGCCTCCGGGCGGACCCTGCTGGGCCTCGCGGAAGACGCCTGGAACGGCAGCCGTGAAGGCGTGGAGGGACTCGCATGAACAAGCCGGCCCCCTCCGTGAACGGCCTCAGCGGCCTGAGCGGCCTGACGCCGCCGACCGCCCGCCCCGCTGCCGCGGCGACCGCCCCGAGCACCGACGTGGTCGGCCGCTCCCGTCCCCACGAAAGCGCCCGCGCCCAGGTGGCCGGCGCCGCGCCCTACATCGACGACCTGCCCGAGCTGCGCGGCACCCTGCACGCGGCACCCATCCTCTCGCCGGTGGCCCATGGCCAGCTGCGCGGGGTGGACGTGTCCGCAACCCTGGCCGCGCCCGGCGTACGCGGCGTGGTGCTGGCGGCCGACATCCCGGGCGAGAAGATCCTGGCCACCTTCACCCACGACGAACCGATCTTCGCCCTGGACACCGTGCAGCACGTGGGCCAGGTGATCGGCCTGGTCGTGGCCGAGAGCGCCATGCAGGCGCGCCGCGCGGCGCGCCTGGCCAAGCCCGACATCGCGCCCCTGCCGCCGGTGCTCACCCCGCGCGAGGCGCATGCGAAGCAACGCTATGTGCTGCCGCCGGTGACGGTGCGACGCGGTGACCCCGAGGGCGCCCTCGCGCGCGCGCCGCACCGGCTGCGCGGCAGCCTGGAGGTGGGCGGCCAGGAGCACTTCTACCTCGAAGGTCAGATTGCCTACGCCATCCCGCTGGAGCAGAACCAGTGGCGCATCCACTCCAGCACCCAGCACCCGGGCGAGCTGCAGCACTGGGTCGCCCATGCCCTGGGCCTGGCAACCCACGCGGTCGACGTCGAGTGCCGGCGCATGGGCGGCGGCTTCGGCGGCAAGGAGACCCAGGCTGGCCACATGGCGGTGTGGGCCGCGCTGGCGGCGCGCAAGTTCGGCTGCCCGGTCAAGCTGCGGCTGGACCGCGACGACGACTTCATGGTCACCGGCAAGCGCCACCCCTTCGCCTACGACTGGGAGGCCGGCTTCGACGACACCGGCCTCCTCACCGGCCTGCGCCTGGTGCAGCTGGCCGACTGCGGCTTCAGCGCCGACCTGTCCGGGCCGGTGGCCGACCGCGCCATCTTCCACAGCGACAACGCCTACTTCCTCTCGGACGTGGTCATCGAGTCCTTCCGCTGCCGCACCAACAAGCAGAGCCAGACCGCCTTCCGCGGCTTCGGCGGGCCGCAGGGGATGATCGCCATCGAGACGATCCTGGGCGACGTGGCCCGCCACCTCGGGCTCGACCCGCTGGCGGTGCGCCGGCGCAACCTCTACGGCATCGGCGAGCGCGACGTCACCCACTACCAGATGAAGGTGGAGGACAACATCCTCGCCCCGCTCATCACCCGGCTGGCGCTGGACGCGCGCTACGCCGAGCGCCGCACCGAGCTGGCGGCCTGGAACGCGCAAAGCCCCGTCATCAAGCGCGGCCTCGCGCTCACCCCGGTCAAGTTCGGCATCAGCTTCACCGCCACCCTGTTCAACCAGGCCGGCGCGCTGGTCAACGTGTTCACTGATGGCAGCGTGCAGATCAACCACGGCGGCACCGAGATGGGCCAGGGCCTGCACACCAAGATCATGCAGGTGGTGGCCGACGA